>NZ_JBYCKL010000045.1:0-47043 GCF_057473365.1 Halomonas sp. TH-94 | reverse complement strand
GACACCGGCACCGACGGCATGGCCGGTGTGTTGGCCGCCATTGACTGTGCCGCCACCTCCATCGGCTTTCCCATTCGCAACATGCATACCATCTCGGAAACCGGCAACACCCAGGACGTGCTGGCCGCCGTACACGTGTTGACTCGTACCCTTCAGGCGCTGGATGCGCTGCCGGACCCGCACCGCGAGTTTCTCGACAACCACCCGCGGCTGGATCAGGCTCGGCCACTGTCGCACCAGGGCTCGGTAAAGCCCGACGAGGACAAGGAAGAGCGCGGTCAGGTCTCAAGTGGCCACCAGCAGAAACACCCCTCCTGAGGAGCGGGCGGCCAGTGTAACGGGTAGGCGGCTTACTCGTAGAGGAGCCGCCTAGCCAAGGCAGCGATCATCGAACAAGTGAGGATTGGATGGGCATTGAATCGAACGTTTTCCGGGCGGCGTTGCTGGCCGCGACAGTCAGCCTGCTGCTGGCAAGCTCGCCGCTGTGGGCGCATGCGCACGTCTCCACCACCCAGCCCGAGGCCGGGGCGATCCTGGAGCAGGCTCCGGAGCGGTTGGAGCTTCAGTTCGACTCTCCGATCCGTATCACCCAGTTCGATGTCACTGGACCGGAGGGTTTGGTGGAGCTGAGTGAAGACCCAATCGGCGCATCAGCGGAACGGCATGTGGCGGTGCCTGCCGACACCCTGGCCCCCGGTGATTACGAGGTCGTCTGGCGCGGGATCGCCGAGGACGGCCATGCCATGTCGGGGGGCTACCGCTTCGCCATCCAGGAATAGACAGCATGGCGTTGACCGCACTGGACCCCTGGACGGCCAGCCGCGTTCTGGCCTTGGCGGGGTTTTATACGGCGGCGCTGCTGGCAGTAGGCGGGGTACTGTTTCGCTTCGCCTTTGCCGCCCTGCCGTCTCGCGACACTCTCGTGATCAACCGCAGTATCTGCATTGCCGCCTGGTGCGCTGTCGGCATGTTGCTGTTGCTATGGCTATTGCAAGCCGCCTACCTGGGTGGCGGCAACTGGGCATCGGCCTTCAATCCGGTGCTGCTGGGCATCGTCGGAGAAAGCGCCCAGGGTGAACGGCTGCGCCTGGCACTGGTAGGGCTGGTGGTGCTGCCCATATTCGCATGGAGAGACGTGCCTCGTGTCATTCGCCATGGGTCCGGCTTGCTCGGCATCCTCCTGGTATTGGTGGCCTTTTCTCGAGTCGGTCATACCCGCGGGGCACCCTGGCAGAGCGCGTTGCTCATACTGCACCTGGGCCTTGCTGCCTTCTGGGCCGCGGCGCTGCTGCCTCTTTATCGTATGGCCAGGAATAGTGCTTCATGCGAAGCGCAGCAGCTCCTGCAGCGCTTCGGACGCTTCGGTCTGATGCTGGTGCCGCTGCTGCTCATTGCCGGGGGGAGCTTGGCCATGTGGCTAATGGGTGGCCGGCCGAGTGCGTTGCTGACCACCCCTTACGGTCAGCTGCTTTCGCTGAAACTGGCTCTGGTAGTGGGGCTGCTGCTGCTTGGTGCGGCCAATCGCTGGTGGCTGGTACCAGCCGTCGCCAGGGGGGAGGCGGAGGCTTCCCGGCGGCTGATGCGAAGCATCGCCGTTGAAGCCTGTCTGATGGTAATGATCGTGCTGGTCGCCGCCACTCTGCTGACCACGTCCTCGCCGGTGCGGTAGGCTATCGCTTCACGCGCCGAGTGTACCGATCCGCCATGACCCATGACGCCAGTTTGCCTGCCCGCTCCCGCCGCCTGCTCGAAGCCGCTCCGGAAGACGCGCTTCCGTTGACCTACCAGCAGCTTGCCGAGGCGCTGGGGCTCACACCGCCGCGCACCATCCAGCGCGTGGCTCAGGCGCTCGAAACGCTGATGCGTGAGGATGCCGAGCAGGATCGGCCCCTCATTGCCGCTCTGGTAGTCAGCCGACGCGATGGCCTGCCGGCACGGGGCTTCTTTGAACTGGCGGTGGGGCTGGGCCGTTTCCCTGACGACCCGGCCCGGCATGCCGAGGCGTACCGCCTGGAATTCGAGCGTGCGCTGGCCGAGCGGCGTCGTGCCGGTGAGTAGAGCGCGGGCCGGCCGGTCAGTGGGGTTACTGCTGCCGCCGTAGTGGGTCGAGCAAAGCGCTCAACCCGTTGTGGTCGATTTCGTGCATCAGGTGGAGCAACTCACCGATCTCGCCGGCCGGGAAGCCTTCACGGGCGAACCAGTTGAGGTAGGGCCCTGGCAGGTCGGCGATCAGCCAGCCTTCGTACTTGCCGAACGGCATCCGTCGACTTACCAACTTTTCCAGATCTTCTGGCTGCACGTCCGCTCTCCTCTCGTTGCGCTGCCGGCTATCCCACCAGCATTCCCGCTATCGGGCAAGTCGCTCCGCTCGTTCAGGGAACAACACACGGTTACCGACCCGGCATTGAATTGTCGAGCAGGCGGGCTAGTTTCAAAACAATCGGCTTGCCATTCACCCAAGGAAGGGAGACTCCGTATGAATCCGGATCGTCCTCACGACCCCACCCGCCGCAAGTTCGTCGGCGGCCTGGCCACCGGTGTGGCCGCCGCCGTTGCCGCACCCGCTTTCGCCCAGCAGAACGGCGGCCAGGCCTCGGCCCAAGGCAGCCCTGCAGATAGCCCTCTCACGCAGAAGCAGGACCCTCGGGAGCAATTTCCCAGGCCGCCGTTCCCCGAGCAGCCCCAGGAGTGGCCGGGTCTGGCCAGTGAGATGGACCCGCGGCCCGACCACGGCGAGGAGAGCTATCGCGGCAGCGGCCGCCTCGCGGGGCGCAAGGCGTTGATCACCGGCGGCGATTCAGGCATCGGCCGGGCCGCGGCCATTGCCTACGCCCGTGAAGGGGCCGATGTGGCCATCAACTACCTGGAAGTGGAGGAGCCCGACGCCCGCGAGGTGATCGAACTGATCGAGGCGGAAGGGCGCACCGCGGTTGCCATCCCCGGCGACATTCGCGACGAGGCGTTCTGCAGTGAGCTGGTGGAAACCGCGGTGGAGCGGCTCGGCGGGCTCGACATTCTGGTCAACAACGCCGCTCGTCAGCAGTGGGCGGAGTCGATCCTGGACGTCAGCACCGAGATCTTCGACGACACCATGAAGACCAACCTGTACGCGATGTTCTGGATCACCAAGGCGGCCCTGCCGCACATGGAGGAAGGGGCTTCGATCATCAACGTCGCTTCCATGGTGGCCGAAGATCCGCCCAAGATCCTGCTCGAGTACAACATGACCAAGGCTGCCATCGTCAACTTCTCGAAGACACTGTCCAAGCAGGTGGCCGACCGTGGCATTCGCGTCAATTCGATCTCGCCCGGCCCGTTCTGGACCCCGCTGCAGCCCAGCGGCGGCCAGCCACAGGAGGAGGTGGCCCGCTTTGGCGAGGACTCTCTGATGGGCCGCCCCGGACAACCGGTCGAGATCGCCGGAGTGTTCGTCCTGCTCGCCTCGCAGGAGTCCAGCTTTGCCACCGGCCAGGATTACGCCGCCACGGGGGGCGCATGACCGTATAACGAAAAGCGAAAGGCCCCGCTGCGCGGGGCCTTGAGTTTTGCCGTCATCGTGACGAGTGGTTCCAGTTCACATCTGAGAGAGCAGGTAGTTCGGCTTGCCCAGCATCTTGATCAGGCGCAGCTGCTGCTCAAGCCAGTAGGCATGGTCTTCTTCCGTGTCGGCCAGCAGTCCCAGCAGTACGTCACGGGTCTGGAAGTCGCGTTCCCGCTCGCACAGGGCAATGGCCTCCTTGAGCGCGTCGCCCACTTCGTATTCGAGCTGGAGATCGTTGGCGATCATTTCCTCGACATCGCTACCGATGCGCACCGGGGTGCGGGTATGGATGTCGGGCTTGCCTTCCAGGAACAGGATCCGCTCGATCAGCTGTTTGGCATGGCCCTTTTCGTCGTCGAATTCATGGGCTATGCGTTCGTAAAGCTTGGAGAGCCCCCAATCGGCGTACATCTCGGAATGGAGAAAATACTGGTCCATGGCGGCGAGCTCTGCCGCCAGCAGGCCGTTCAGGGCGTCGATGATGCTTTGGTTGCCTTTCATGCGTGTCCTTCCCTTGGCGCGAGTCGTACGAATGAGTCCATCCTAGGTTGAATCGCATGGACGGTCAAATTCCCTTACAATTCAGCAGTTTGATATTGCTTCCGTGTGCGATTCGCATTTGTCATTTGCTACCTTGTAATGAGTCGCCTCGAAGCAACACTGAGAATTGCCACCGGTAACGAACCGCGATGGGGACCTCCCATGCAAGCCAATCAACGCCCGATAGGCGTCATCAGCGATACGCATGGCCTGCTGCGCCCCGAGGCGCTGACCCTGCTTGAGGGTTGCGAACTCATTCTGCATCTTGGCGACGTGGGCGAGCGAGACGAGGACGTCTCCATCCTTGAGCGGCTGAGCGAACTGGCCCCCACCCTAACGGTGCGCGGCAACATAGATACCGCCCCTTGGGCCGAGCAGCTGCCGACAACCCGGGATATCGTCGTCAACGGGTGGCGCCTGCATCTCACTCACATCCTCAAGGAGTTCGACCCGGCCACACCCTGCGATGCGGTACTCCACGGCCACTCCCACAAGCCGCGAAACGAGTGGCAGGACGGCCGGCTGCTGTTCAACCCCGGTGCGGCCGGCAAGCGCCGCTTTCGATTGCCCATCACCCTGGGCAAGCTATGGGCCGACGAGCGCGGCCTGAGAGGCGCCATCCAGCATCTTCCGTTGTGAAGCCATCGCCATGAGGCCCGCTCAGTCGTTTGACTCGAACGTTACGGTGGACCGGCATCGAGGCTTACTCTCGCCTTGCCACCAGCAGGCCGATGCCGGCGCCCGCCAACAGGCTCGCGCAGGTGCGGTTGAAAAACCGGCGCATCGCGGGGCGCGAGAACCAGTGGCGCAGGAAGGCGCCGAAGCAGGCATAGCCGACGATGGCCACCCACTCGAGCACCAGAAACAGGGCGCCCAGAATCAGGAACTGGAAGGCCACGTTGCCGCTTGGCGTCACGAACTGAGGAAGGAACGCCGTGAAGATCAGAATGGCCTTGGGGTTGCCGGCGGCGAGCAGGAATTCCTGACGGCCCATACCCCAGAGGCCCATCGGGGCTGCTGCTACGCTCTCGTGGTCACTATCGACACCCCACAGTTGGTAGGCGAGCCAGAACAGGTAACCGGCACCCAGCACCTTGATGAGCAGGAACAGCTTCTCGGAGGTGTAGAGCACGGTAGCCAGGCCCGAGGCCGCGAGGACGATCATCACCACGAAAGCCGCCAGGCGACCGATACCGGCCAGGCAAGCCATGCGCACCCCATAACGTTTGGCGTTGCTCATGGAGAGCAGGTTATTGGGACCCGGTGCCATGTTCAAAGCGAAGCATGCCGGCACGAAGAACAGTAGGGTCAGTAAGTCCATCTGGGTTACCAGGGCGAAGTTATTCGGCTTTTCGTAGGCAGGATAGCGGATCTGCGGCCACATCTGACAGCACGCCTAAAAATGCAATGCGCGCTGGAATGAAAGATACTAAGCAGGATAACTATCGACAGGCATCGCGAGGCGATATGAATTCCACCATCGAACTGCTGAAATCCCATCGCTCGATTCGCAAATTCACCGACCGGAAGATCCCCCACGAACTGCTGGTCGAGCTGATTCGCGCCGGCCAGGCCGCGGCAACGTCCAACCACGTACAGGCCTACAGCGTCATTCACGTGAAGGACCCCGCCAATCGCGAACAGATCGCCGAGCTGGCAGGCGGACAGTCCTACGTGGCAACCGCCTCCGATTTTCTGGTGTTCTGTGCCGACATGAAGCGGGCCACCGAGGCGGCAGAACGCAGCGGTGCCGACGTCGTGCGCGGCATGACCGAACAGCTGGTGGTGGCCAGTGTGGACGCGGCCCTGATGGCCCAGAATGTCGTCATTGCCGCCGAGTCCGAAGGGCTGGGTATCTGCTACATCGGTGGAGTTCGCAATAACCCCCAGGAGATCAGCGACCTCTTGCGGCTGCCTGAACACGTCTACCCGGTGTTTGGCCTATGCCTCGGCTACCCGGCCCACGAGCCCGACGTCAAACCGCGCCTGCCGGTGGAAGCGATCCTCAAGGAGGACACCTACAGCGACGACAGTGAGTTGGTGGCCGCCTTCGACGACACCATGCAGGCCTACTATGGCCAGCGCAAAGGCGGCAATAAGGACACCAACTGGTCCAGAAACCTGACCCCGCTGTTTAGCACCAAGCTGCGTGCCCATATGCGCGAGTTTCTGACCAAGCGTGGCTTCGAGATGAAATGAGGTAGCCAAAGCCCAGCAGAGTGAAGCCGGTCAATCGACATCGGCCGAAAAGGCCACGTCGCGCTGTGCCTCGAGCATATGCAGCCGCTCTTCCAGTGCCTGCTTGACACCCGTATACGCCGAACTGCCGAGGGCCAGCCGCATGGGGGGCTGCGCCGCATCGGCGGCGGCGATCATGGCGTCCACCGTCCTGGCGGCATCGCCCTTTATCTCGAAGCTGCCTTCTGCCACGGCGCGCCTGACATCGCCCGCCGGCGTTGCGTCGTAGGCCTCCATCGGCGTCCCGCGCACGAGCCCGGTGGCGAAATCGGTCGCGGTGGGGCCCGGTTCGACAATGATGAAGTCGATCCCGAACGGAGCCACGTCCTGCGCCGTCGATTCGACGAAGCCCTCGATGCCCCACTTGGTGGCGTGATAGAGGGAAAAGTTGGGATAGGCCTTCTGGCCCCCTTCGGAGGAGACCTGCACGATTCGCCCGCCGCCTTGGTCGCGCAGGTAGGGCAGCGCCGTGCGAATCAGTTGAATCGAACCGGTGAGGTTGGTGGCAATCTGGTGATCGATCTGCTCATCGCTGAATTCTTCGGCGGCACCGAAGAGGCCATAGCCGGCATTGGATACCAGCACATCGATCTTGCCCATCTGGGCGAAAGCTTCCTTGACGACCGTGCGAATCCCCGGCACGTCGGTGAGGTCGAGTGACAGCACCAGGAGGCGCTTGCCATGGGCCTGCTGCAGGTCATTGAGCACGCCCTCCCTGCGCAGCGTGGCGACCACGCGGTCACCGCGTGACAACAGGCGCTCCGTCATCAGTCGGCCAAGGCCTGAGGAGGCTCCGGTAATCAACCATGTCTTGCTCATCGCTCTGTTCCTTCCTTCGGGTGGGTTGCCAGTGCATGTTGGTACTCCCGATTGGAAAGCAGAAGTCGTCTAGTATGGGATGAAGTCGTGAGAGGAATTCACCAATGACCAAGCCAACGCTGGCCGACCTGGAAGCCTTTGCGGTGGTGGCCGCCGAACGCAGCTTTCGGCGCGCAGCCGATGTGATCGGTGTCTCGCGCTCGGCGTTGAGCCATCGAATGCGGCATCTGGAAGAGCTGCTCGGCGTGCGGCTACTCCACCGCACCACTCGCAGCGTTTCTCTCACCGATGCCGGTGGCCGGTTTCTGGCACGTATCACACCGACCTTGAGTGAACTGAACGCCACGCTGGACACCCTCGCCGACGACCGCGGCGAACCCGGCGGCGTGTTGCGCATCAACGCGAGCAGGGCGGCGGCTCGCTTGCTGCTTGCCCATGTCGTGCCTGCTTATCTGCGCCGATATCCGGCGGTGGAGCTCGATATCGTCAGCGAAGGGCGTCTCGTCGATATCGTCGAGCAGGGTTTCGATGCTGGAGTACGGCTGGGTGAGATGGTGCCCCAAGACATGATTGCGGTGAAGTTGGGTGGTGCCATGCGCTTCCTGGCGGTGGCCTCGCCGGCTTACCTGCACCGCTTCGGCACCCCCGACGTACCCGACGACCTGCACAAGCACCGCTGCATACGTCAGCGTTTGCCCAGCGGCAAGCGCTACCGCTGGGAGTTTGAGCGGAGAGGGCAGGAAGTCGTCATTGAGGTTCCCGGCATGCTGACGCTGGATGATAACGATCTCATGGTCGAAGCGGCTGCCGACGGCCTCGGCATTGCCTACGTTCCCGAAATCGTGGCCAGCGACCGCCTCGCCTCGGGGCAGCTCGTGGCGCTGCTCGAAGCCTGGAGCCCGCCATACCCTGGCTTGATGCTCTATTACCCCGGGCATCGCCACGTGCCTGCAGCACTACGTGCCTTCATCGATCTGCTGAAGGCGTCAGATGTTCAGGCGGGCAAGCCCATGGCTCAGGTCACCGACAGCCGTTAGCCATCTCCGCAATAATGTCCAAGCTCCTCGCTTGGGCTGGGCCTAAGCTATGCCATAGTGGCGTTCAGGAGGTGTGGCATGGCCAAGCAATCGAGTCATTTCGACTACTACAAGAGCCGGCAGGTGCCCGGACTGACAGTGCTTCAGGCATCGCTGAGCGACTTCAGCTACGACCGCCATGCCCACGAGGAGTACGCCTTCGGCGTGACCCTCTCCGGACGGCAGGACTTCTTCAGCAGCGGGCAGTTCCACCGCAGCCCGCCCGGCAATGTCATTCAGTTCAACCCCGAGCAGGTGCACGATGGCCACCCAGGGGACGATAGCACGCTGGGTTACGTGATGATTTACGTGCCTTCCGCTCAGCTCGAGGCCTCGTTTGCCGATGCGGCAGGGTGCGAGCGTGCCGCTCAGTTCCAGGGTAGCGAGACTCTGCTGGCCGATCCTGAGCTGCGCCACGCCATTCTCGATCTTGCGCAGCTGTTGATCCACCAGCAGGGCACGCGCATCGATCAGGAGCACGCCCTGCACCGTATGGCGACGCGCCTGGTACAGCGCGCCGGCCAGTTCCAGCCCGGCGGAAGGGTGAGCCGTCCCGATGCGCTGCTGCTGCGCGCCAAGGAGTACGTCCTCGCGCACTTGGAGTCGGATCTCTCGCTGGATGAAATAAGCCAGGCCGCCCATCTCTCCAAGTACCACTTCCTGCGCCTTTTCCGGCAGCAGTTCGGCATCACGCCGCATCAGTACGTGCTGAGCTGCCGGATCAATGCCGCGCGCAGCGCCCTGGAGGCCGGCGTGGCGCCCACCGAGGTGGCCTTTCGCTACGGCTTTACCGATCTAAGCCATTTCAACCGCCGCTTCAAGCGCATCTACGGCAAGACGCCATACCAATACCAGCGCAGCATCACCTAGCGGCGCTGAACCCGGCCGCTCGGCCAAACACACTACGCACTACCTACCGGAGAATCTCCCATGGAGATCGTCGCCTATGCCCTGGGCGTCATGTACACGCCTGGGCCTGTGAATCTGCTCGGCCTGAACGCCGGACTCAACGGCCAGACCAAAACCTCGCTTGGCTTCTTCATCGGCGTGGGGCTAGCCATGCTCACGCTATTCCTCCTGTTCGGCTGGGCCGGGGCGGCCTGGGTGCGCGGCGACATGCTAGCCGTGGTGGGGGCGGTGGGCTGCGGGTACATCCTTTACCTGGCGATCAAGGTCGCCCGCTCGAGCATCGACCTGAGCAGAGTGCGCGAAGCGCCACGCGTGCTGCAGTTCCGCGACGGCCTGATCATGCAGCTATGCAACCCGAAAGCCATGCTTGCAACCCTGCCGATCGCCACCATCCAGTTCCCCGCGGCCGGCATTCACGGCGTGAGCCTGCTGTTCTGGTCGCTCGGGCTGGCAGTGCTGGCCTTCGGCGCCCCCGGCAGCTACGCCCTGATGGGCGCCGTGGTCGGCCATCGCCTCGAGAATCCGAGGCTACTGAAGGGCTTCAGCCTCGCCATGGCCACACTGCTGGTATGGGTAGCGATCACCATCGGCTACGAGCACGTCTGGCTGCCGCTGGTGTCGGGTGGGTTTTGAGGTTTGATGGACGTAAAGCAGGTCATGCACTAAGACTGAAACGAACCACCACATGGGGCTGGCCGCCAGACACCAAGGTATGGCTTGCCCTCCAGGCGCGCACGGGCTCCACCAAGGAGGCGCCATGACGCCAAAAAACATATGTCGCCGGATCGTGCGAAGCATCTCTTTCCTGCTTCTGACAAGCATGATGGTAATGGCATCGACGGTTTTTGCCGATACCGAAAAACCGGCTTTGGCCTTGGCTCAATTCGATTTTCAGGACACATCTGGCGAAGACGAAAATCTAAGCGCCGAGCATGCAGCAAGACTGAAATCGCTCAATGAGACGTTGCACAACGGCCTTGCCATGAACCGTGAGATCACGCTCGTCCGCCTGTCTTGCGAGGTGGAACCCTGTACGCACCGCGCCCCCGGCCTGGCCGTTCTATCAAGCCAGGCCATGGCTGCTGGTGCTCAATATCTGCTTATCGGTGAAGTTCACAAAGTGAGTACGCTGATTGGAAGGGTAAGGCTGGCGGTGCTGGATCTGAATGACAACAACGAGTTTGCCTGCGAGCAACTCTTGTCTTATCGCGGTGATAACGACGAAGCCTGGCAACGCATGGCTCAGTACACCTTGCGCCACATCGAAGAGAATTGCCTGCCTCTGCGCTGAGATCGCCATCGAACGCGACTAGGTACCCGCCCCATACTCATGGGTCGGCGTCAGGCATGTGAGTCCCGCACCCGCCTACGGCTGGGCATTGGCATCGTCATAGCTGGAGTTATTGCTGCTGCTCACGTCATAAATACATTTTCCCGCCACGAACGTCCGCTGCGGCTGTAGTTCGCTGTCGATGAGCGTCACATCGGCATCGAAGCCGATAGCTATACGTCCCTTGCAGGCGTGTAGGCCGAGTACCCGGGCCACGTTCGTGGTAATCAGACCCAAGGCCGATTCGAGAGGCAACACACTCTCATGAACGAGGCGCTGCCAATCCGCGATCAACGTCGTGTTCTTGGCTACCTTCATTCCCAGGTACGCCCCGTTGGCATCGAATTCCGGCAGACTGCCATTGCAATCGGAGCTCATGGTGATGCGCTCCGGTGGAACGCCGCGCTCCAGAAGCCGAGACACCGCATCGAAACTGGAAAGGCCGTCGCCGGCATCTTCGAAGGCGGTGACATCCACACTCGCCTCGAACGTCAACGCATAGTCCGCGGCTTCCTCGAGCAAGGCCGCATGGCGATTCACATGGGTGGGAATCACCTGGTCGGCGGGAATCTCGGTCTTGGATAGCAATCTGCGTAGCGGTTCCAGACCGCGTTTCCCATCACCCAGATGGAAATGGCAGATGCCTCGTTTGCCGGCCAGCATGGCGCCAACACGTGTATCGCTGACGATCCGTTCGATCTCATCCTGGCGTGGCTGGCTCGAGCGATGATCCGAAATGGCGATCTCCCCCAGGCCGATGACTTCGGGAATCCAGGCCAGGTCGCGCTGAATGTCGCCGGTCAGCGTGGGTGGCGGAACGCGATACGCACCGGTATACATGAAAGCGGATATGCCTTCGGTACGCAGTCCGCGTACCTTGGCCAGCAGGTCTGCCGGGGAGCGGCTGATACTGTCAGTGCCGAGCACCCCCACGATAGTGCCAATTCCCATCGCGGCGATTTCCCGGGCCGAAATTTCCGGGCAGCGGGTACCGCAACCGCCCTCGCCACCGCCCCCGGTGACATGCACGTGCTGGTCGATGAAGGCGGGCACGGCGGTAAGGCCATGGGCTTCAACCACCCGGATAGCCCAGCCCTTGGGGATGTCGAGGTCGTTTCCCAAGGCGATGATCTTTCCACCCGCCATCAGGATGTCAGTCGCCTCCAGGCGCTCGGGTGAAAAAATAGCGCCGACGCGCAGCAGGGTCATGAGCTCGGTATTACCGGCATCGCTTAGGGTCATGGTCGGGCACCCGCATCGCTATCCGCCATCGGGGTGTCCGGCAGGAACCGGCGCCCACGCAGCCGCTCGGTGGCACTTTCGATATCATCGATCAGTAGTACCAACAGGTCGCCCACCCTGGCTTCATCGAACGCTTTATCTACTGCGTGACGTTCATTCATGACCACCTCGACGCGGCAGGTGCCTGGCTCCGATTCCGCCCCAGCCCGCAGCAGGCTGACGGTTTCACCGTCGGGGCGGCCGCGGGGGGCTGTCTCGCAGAGCAGGACGAGGTCATGCATGCCGGCAAGTTGAGCTCCTAGGGCGTGCAGGTCCTCGTCGCGACGGTTACCCGGAGCGCTGGCCACGCAAATACGCCGCTGTGCGGGGATACGGCTTACGAGCTCGCTCAAGGCTTTGAGCGCCGGCACGTTATGGCCGTAGTCGATCAATACTTTTATATCGCCGGCGTCGATCAAGTTGGTGCGTCCCGGATTCTGTCCCGGGGTCGGGTGAAAGGTCTGCAGGCCCAATTGTATATCCGCAATGCTTAGCCCCAGGGCATAGGCCGCGGCGCTGGCCGCGAGGGCATTGGCAACATTGAAGCGGGCAAGGCCTTCGAAGGTAATAGGGGCGTCCACCACCGAAATGATGGAGGCTTCGACGTTTCCCTGGCGCATCACGATACACTCGTCATGAACCGTGAAGGCGACACCCTGAGCTTGCACATGCTGACGGAGAGGCTCTGAATCGGGCTCCAGAGAAAAGTAGATCACCTTCCCTCTAGCCCATTCCCTGCTCGCCAGCACGCGAGGGTCATCGGCATTGAGCACAGCCGTCCCTTCCTGGCGGACAGCGTCAATCACCACGGCCTTGCAGCGTGCCAGCTCATCCAGAGTATGGACGTCGTTTTCCCCGAGATGATCACTCTCAATATTCAGTAGCACGCCGACCTGGCATTCATCGAAACCCAGCCCGCGCCGCATGATGCCGCCGCGCGCGACCTCCAGCACGGCATATTCGACGGTAGGCTCGCGCAGTACGGTTGCTGCCGCCTGAGGCCCACTGTAATCACCCCGCATGATGATATGGTTGTCGATCTCGATGGCCCCTGTGCAGGCCATGCCGACACTGCGTCGCGCCTGGCGGAGCAAGTGCGAAATCAGGCGTACCGTGGTGGTTTTCCCGTTGGTACCGGTCACCGCAACGATGGGTATCCGGCCGGTGTCCTCGCTGTTCGGAAAAAGCATCTCGATGACGTGGTGACCCACATCCCGGCCCGTGCCATGGGTCGGTGAGATATGCATGCGAAACCCCGGCCCCGCGTTGACCTCAACCACCGCGGCAGACTGCTCCTCCAAGGGTATGGTCACCGTCTCGGCAAGCAGGTCGATGCCGATGATATCCAGTCCGACCAGGCGGGCGATGCGCTCTGCCGTGTACTTCACTTCAGGGTGCATATCCTCGGTGACATCCGTTGCAGTGCCCCCGGTGCTCAGGTTCGCCGTGGACTTCAGATAGATGACGACGTCTTTCGCGACGACGCTCTCCAAAGTGAGATTCTGCTGCGCTATCAGCCGATGCGACTGCTCGTCCAAGTTGATCTGTGTCAGGAGGTTTTCATGACCGATGCCGCGACGTGGGTCCTGGTTCTCCCTGTCGATCAGCGCCTGTAGCGTCGCCTCACCATCTCCCACCACATGGGCCGGGCGCCGCCTGGCGGCGGCGACAAGCTTGCCATCAATCACCAGCAGTCTGTGATCCTCGCCTTTGACGAAGCTCTCGACCAAGACCGTCGAGTTGTGGCGGGAGGCGATGGTGAACGCCTCACGCAGCGCCGGTTCGTCGCTGATATCCGTGCTGACACCGCGGCCGTGGTTGCCGATCAGCGGTTTGACGACAACCGGATAGCCGATATCGAGAGCGGCCTCGAGCGCTTCGTCTACCGAGTGACAAAGGCGCCCCTGCGGGACGGGAATGCCGGCCTCGCCGAGCACCTGCTTGGTCCAGTGCTTGTCATCGGCGATGCCGTGGCTGATCAGGCTCGTGCGGCAAGTCACCGTCGCCTGGATCCGTTGTTGACGGCAGCCGTGTCCCAATTGGACGTAACTGCTGTTCTCGTCGAGGCGCGCATAGGGAATTCCTCGGCGCTCGGCGGCATCCACTATCGACGCCGTGGATGGCCCCAGCATATGCGAGTCGCGTACGTTCTTGAGTCGGGTGACTACCGAGTCAATATCTATCTCGTCGCCATTGAAGAGTCGGACGACGATATCGACGGCTTCCACGCCGGCCGCCAGACCGCAGGCCTCATCCCGATAACGATAGATGACGTTATAGATACCGGTTTCGTAGGAGTCGACCGTCTTGCCGTAACCCACCGAAAAGCCGATCATATTCTGCAGTTCGATCGCGACATGTTCGACTACGTGGCCGGCCCAGGTGCCCCGTTCAAGGCGTTCCAGAAACCCCCCGGGCCGCCCGACCGAGCAGCGGTGCTCGTACAAGGTCGGCAGAAGTTCGGCGATGCGCTGTGTGATGCCGGGGACGGTATCGCTCGGCTTCGCTTCGAGCTCACCGATGTCCAGCCGCATGAAGATGGCCGGATAGCGGCTGTAGTAATTCGGCCCGCGCAGCGCTCGATGCTCGAGGATGTTCATTGCGCTTGGCTCTCCGCCAGGATTGCGTTGAGTTCGGCGGCGACGAGGTAGCGTCGTGCATCGATATCGTACCCATGGCCACTGACCATGGCATGCAGGATCATGTTCTCGACGGCAACCGGTTCGCCCATGGGGAGTTCCGCGATATTGGAGCTCGCCAGATCACGGCTATCGATGATGATGACGTGCCCCGGCCCGATGGTTTCCAGGATGCGGTTCGGGTGAACGATGACAGCGGTATCCTCACCGATGCCGACACCCAGTTGCTCCGGGTTGCTGGCACCCACTTCCATGAGGCGCGTGAATCGCCCCCGCTCGAGAAAGTGGCTATCGATGATGATGCCGCGAATGAAGCCCAGGCCGAAGGTCATGTTGACAGCCCCCTTGCGCAAGGCGTCTGCGGCCGCACCGTTGTAGATCATGGTGCTTGGCATGGCCGCAGCGCCGGCACTGGTTCCTGCCACGACGGCGCCGGCCCTAAAACGCTCGCGGATGGCTCGAAGGGCGGCCGAGCCACCAAACACATGGGTCAGGCGGAGCTGATCTCCGCCGGTGAAGAAAATCACGCCGCTTCGCTGAATAAGCCGGACATTGTCGGGATCGCAGGCTTGTCGGCGATCCTGTATGTCCAGCGCATGGACCTGGCTTGCGCCCAGGCGAGAAAAGGCCGCTTCGTAGCAAGGCAGGAGCTCTTCAGGAATGCGACTGGCCGTGGCGATGATGGCGACTTCGTCGCTGTCGTCGGGAGCAAGCTCGAAAACCCGTCGTAGGATAGAGAGTTCCGAGGTCTTGTCCTCGGCACCCCCGATAGCCACTAGGTGGCCCGAAACGATGGGGAGGTGTGACGCCATATGCCATTCGCCGCCCAGCGACGCTTTTGAGAAACGCTGAATCATTACCGATGCCGGCAATGGCGTAATGCTTAACCCGCATCTTCAGTTATAACAGTCGTAAACCACCCTAGCCAGTATTAAAGCGATCCCTCGTTATGACTAAAATCCTTCTGGCGAGCAGTTAATTTCGACTCTCTCGCGTATTGCCAAAGCGCGGCAACGATAAACCACTATGCTTCGATGATAGGCCTTCCCCAGCCCGGCCCCCTGGCCGGGACGGGCAAGCGCCATTTTCCTGCCTGCTACTCGTTAAGCGGCCAGGCCTGCGGCAGCCGAGCTTGCGCCAGGAGGCGATCATGAGCGTTCGGAATGTGTTTGTTGTCGGGCTGGATGAACCCAACCGTATACGGCTCGGGCATTTACGAGGGGCCAAGAATTATCGGTTTCATGGCGTGATCGACTCTGCGGAAGTCAATGATACCGAAATCTTTCCTATCGAAGACATGTTGTCCAGAGCCGAAACCCAGTTGAAAGAATTCAATGGGTCTATCGATGCTATCGTCGGGTACATGGATTTTCCCGTCTCGACCATGCTGCCGCTGCTCTGTCAGCGATTCGGTACGCGTTCCACCAGTCTCGAAAGTTTACTCAAATGTGAGCACAAGTATTGGAGTCGGCGCGTTCAGCAGGAGGTGATTGCCGATCATATTCCGCGCTTTACCGCCTTCGACCCCTTCGACGCCCAGGCATTGCAGCACATAGGGGAAGCGGGACTCTATTTTCCTTTCTTCGTCAAACCGATCAAGTCGTCCGGCTCGCGACTGGGCTTTCGCATAGAAAGCCCAGAAGACTTCGCCTATGCCGTGGCGCAGTTATGTGAAGGCATCGGGACGATTTCCGAGCCTTTCAATTACGTTCTTGAGCATGCCATTCTGCCTGACGACGTACGCGCGGTGGATGGCGGCCACTGCATGGCGGAAGAGATTATTGGTGGATGGCAATGTACGGTCGAGGGATATGTATTCCAAGGTGACGTCGTGCCTTATGCCATTGTCGATTCGATTCGCTACCCGCAAGTGCTGAGCTTTTTCTGTTATCGCTATCCGTCTCGTCTGCCTTCTTCCATTCAGACCAAGATGCACGAGCTGACTCGTCAAATCATGGCTCATATCGGCTACGACAATGCTGCCTTCAACGTCGAATACTTCTGGGACGAAGTGCAAGACCGCATCTGGCTGCTCGAGATCAATACGCGTATTGCGCAATCGCACTGCGACCTGTTCGAAAAGGTCGATGGGGTCAGCCATCAGCAAGTCACGGTCGACCTGGCCCTGGGGCGAGTGCCCGATATGCCTAGCCGCCAAGGGGCATTCAAGGTCGCAGGGAAATTCTTCTATCGGGTGTTCTTCGTCGACGCCACCGTCAGCCAAGTGCCCAGTGCCGCAGAGATCGAGGCATTGCATCAAGCCTTCCCCGGCACCTCGATCACGGTTCAGGTCGAGGTCGGTATGCGCTTGTCCTCCTTGCCAGAGCAAGACAGCTACAGCTACGCCCTGGCTTACGTGTGGATGGGCGCAGATGCCGAAGACGCGCTGGAAGAGAACTACCTACGTCTTGCCGAGCAGCTGCATTTCGCGTTCGAGGACATCGTCGGCTGACGGGCTCTTCGCGGCATGAATCGTGAGAAACCCCGTTACGGTAAAGGGAGCAGGTCATGCATATCGTCAGCGATTTTCCCCGCAACGTGCAGGAAGAGGAGGGCTGGATCACGCTGTCTGATGGCTGCCGGCTGGGCGTACGTATCTGGCGTCCGGTGGATGCCGAAAGCGATCCGGTGCCGGCTATCCTCGAGTACCTGCCATATCGCAAGCGAGACCTGACGGCGATACGCGATGCTCAGACCCATGCCTATTGGGCCGGCCACGGCTACGCCGGGGTGCGTGTGGACATCCGCGGCAGCGGCGAGTCGGAAGGGGTGCTGACCGACGAATACCTGCAACAGGAGCTCGACGATGGCGTCGAAATCCTTCACTGGCTGGGCCAGCAACCCTGGTGTACCGGCGCGGTAGGCATGATCGGCATCTCATGGGGCGGGTTCAACGGCCTGCAAATTGCGGCAATGCAGCCGCCCGAGCTGAAGGCCGTCATCACGATTTGCTCGACCGACGATCGCTACGCCGATGATGTCCATCACATGGGTGGCTGCCTGCTCGGCGACAACCTCTCGTGGGCCTCGACCATGTTCGATGCCAATACCTGCCCACCCGACCCGTTGCTGGTCGGCGAGCGCTGGCGGGAGATGTGGCAGGAGCGTCTCGAGGATAGCGGGCTGTGGCTGGCTACCTGGCTACAGCATCAGCGTCGCGACGACTATTGGAAGCATGGCTCGGTCTGCGAGGACTTCTCGCGCATTCGCTGTCCCGTCTATGCGGTTAGCGGCTGGGCAGACGGCTACTGCAACGCCGTGTTCCGCCTGCTCGCAGGACTCGAGGTGCCACGCAAGGGCCTGGTTGGCCCCTGGGCGCACAAGTATCCCCACCTTGGGGTTCCGGGCCCGGCCATCGGCTTCATGCAGGAATCCCTGCGCTGGTGGGACCAGTGGTTGAAGGGCAAGGATACGGGCATCATGGCCGAGCCGATGCTGCGCGTATGGATGCAGGAATCGGTTCCGCCGTCGGCCCGCTATGAGCTACGGCCGGGGCGCTGGGTTGCCGAACCGAGCTGGCCATCGCCGCGCATCGAACCGAAACACTTCCGCCTCACCAGCGGGCATGGCCTGCTGCCTGACCCGCAGGGCGGCGCAGCTTCCGTATCGGTAGAGGATTTTCCGCTTTCCGTGCGCTCGCCGCTGGCGGTAGGCCTGTATGCTGGCAAGTGGTGTTCCTACAATGCCCCGCCGGACCTGCCTCACGATCAGCGCGACGAGGACGGTGGCTCGTTGGTCTTCCAAACGGCACGCCTCGATCAAGAGATCGAGATTTGCGGACAACCCGTCGTCGAACTCGACATCCAAGCCGACCAACCGGTAGCGATGGTGGCGCTACGGCTCAGCGATATTGCCGATGACGACAAGGCGACGCGGATTACCTATGGCCTGCTGAACCTGACCCACCGTGACAGTGACGAATTTCCCGAGCCCCTGGAGCCCGGTAAGCGTTATCGGGTGCGGGTGCCGCTCAAACATATCGCGCAGAAGTTTCCCGTGGGCAACGCCATGCGGCTCTCGCTCTCCACCAGTTACTGGCCGTTGGCCTGGCCGTCGCCCGTTCCCGTCAAGCTGACAGTGCACCCTGCCGGCTGCCGGCTGATCTTGCCATGTCGCGAGCCCCAGCCTCAGGAAGAAGCGGCACTGAGCCCGTTCGAACTACCGGAGGGCGCGCCACCGCTGGCGGTTAGCGTGATACAGCCGAGCCACGAAGCGTGGTGCGTGATACGTGACCTGGCCAATGACAAGACCACACTCGAAGTCATCAATGACCAGGGCACCTTTCGTCTCGACGACATCGAGCTCGAGCTCTCGTCCCGGGTCGTCGAACGCTATACCTATTCCTACGGCAACTACGACAGCCTCAGCGGCTGGACCGAGTGGGAGCGCTGTTTCCGGCGTGGGGATTGGAAAGTACGCAGTGTCACCCGCACTTTGATGACCTCCGACGCATCAACCTTTCGTTTGCGAGCGACGCTGGATGCCTTTGAGGGCGCTACCCGGGTTTTTGCCAAGAGTTGGGACGAGGAGATCCCGCGCGACCTCGTGTGAGCGCAGCTGCCGCGCATACAAGGTGTATCGCTTGGCGCGTCAAGTGAGGGAACAGCGGCAGATACGGAACTGACCGGTTCCGATATAGGCCGAGGGCAGGGCATCGAACATGTCGCGGGCCGTGCGCACCAGGTGCGGTTGATCGTAGAAGCCCGCTTCCGCGGCCAGGGTTGAAAGGGTCATGCCTGGCTGCCAACGGGCCATGGCGCGGGTGATCTTCAGGTAGAGCAGGAAACGGCGCAGCGTCACCCCCGTTTGCTCGCGAAACAGGTGGGTGAGGCGCGACGTGGACAACCCGATACGTGCGGCCAGCGCCGCGGCATCCAGCTTTTCCGGTAGAGTTTCACGCAAATGGTGGCAGGTGTCCGCTATTCGCGGATCCAGCGGTAGCGGGGGCGCGCCGGTGGCGGCCAGCAACTGCGCCAGATTGCCTGAGAGCGCATGGCAATCGTCACTGCGGGCCAGCACCCGCGCCAGATCCTCGTCCAATGGCAGGTCCATCGAGGGGCGCCCCGCCAGGTTGCCTGCCAACCGCCGCCAGGCATCGCTGTCCGGGTCGAGTTGAGCCACCAGCATGGTGGTCTGGCCGGGATCCAGCGCCTGGGCCACATCCGGTGCCACTACTGCGGCCCGGGTGTGGCGGCGCTGGCCCTCCACCTCCAGCTCGAACGCTCCGTCCAGTCCCAGCAACAGCGATGCGCTGACGTGCCGGTGCGCCTTGTTGGCCGGCAGGCGGCCAAGCAGCATCCAGCGGTCATTCCACAGGTAGAGGGTTCCGCGCACCGGCAAGGTATCCGTCACAGACAATCCATGGCTATCGGGCAATAAACCCGAGGATAAGCCATTTCACCAACGGATACCGATACGGCAGGCTCAGTGCCCGGCCGGGCGCGGCACGCGCAGCCCGAGCTTGTGGGCCACTTCGAAGGTGACGAAGATCGGGCCGGTCAGCAGGAACACCAGGTCCTCGACGAAAGAAGGTTTCTTGCCCTCTACCTTGTGGCCCCACACCTGCACCGCCCACGACGCCACCCAGACGATCAGCGAGATCCAGAACAGCGACCATCCCGCATTCAAGATGGCGAGGATGCCCACTACGGAAAGGGCGAACCAGGCGACCATCATCAGGAAGACACCGAAGGAGAGACGCAGGTAGACCAACCCGGCAATCACCCCCAGCAGGGTAGCGCCGTTGACCCACTCCGCGGCCCCGCCCTCCAGTCCCAACCAACGGCCAATCGGCACCAGCCACAGCAGGCCCAGGGTGGAGAACAGGATGGCCGGCACACAGACGATATGCACCCACTGGTTCACCGGATGGCGATGGCTTTCGCCATAGTCGTCGAGAAATTTCTGCAGGCTACGCATGGTGGCGCCCTCGTTGTTATTGGGGGGTTCGGGGTCATGCCATGCTAGGCTCTTCAGAGGCACGCTGCCTTGTATGTAACCGCTACGAGTTCAAAGCGAGAAACTTCCTACATTCGAGTCGAAGTGATGACCGCCACCGAGCCCCGTATCACCCTTAACCCGCAAATTCACCGAGTGCAGGTAACGATCGGCGACACTCTGCTCGCCGACACCAGCCGCGCCCTGGAGTTACGCGAGCGCGGCCACCCGCCACGGCTCTATGTTCCCCGCGAAGACGTGCGAATGGAGCGGCTGACCCGCTCCGAGACCGTGACCCACTGCCCGTTCAAGGGCGATGCCGCCTACTTCTCGTTCGGTGGCCAGTCCGACGTTGCGTGGAGCTACGAAAGGCCGCTGGAAGGCATGGAGACGATTGCGGAATACCTGGCATTCGATGATGCCAAGGCCGTCGTGACCGAAAGCCGCTAGACGGTAGGCCGCGGCGGCCTGGGCTATGCTTCGACGACTCGCTACCCCGGCGCGCGCGAATCGGCGGCGACTCTCTCTTTCAGCAGCCACGAACCCAGCCCGGCGACGGCCAGCCCCAGGGCGGCGAACAGCAGGAAGGTGGTGCCATGGCCTTCGGCTCCGACCAGCCAGCCGGCCAGCGGGGAGCCGGCGACCTGGCCGACCGAGGTGGCGAGCAGTGGCAGTACCGGGCCGAAGGCGGGCGCTTCTTCCATGATCTCGATTCCCCTGACCAGATAAAACCCGGTCAGGGTCATGTACCCGGCGCCGAACAGGGCCGCAGACGCCAGAGCCAAAGGGAAATGACCGGGGGCGAGCGCCAGCAGAACCAGGCTGGCGGAGAGCACCACCAAGCCAGCGGCATGGCTCAACACCGACCCGAAGCGCGCAATGAGATCGCCGGCGCTGCCGCCTGTCAGCCCGCCGAGGCCGACCGCCAGCCACATCCAGGCGGTCTGGCTCGACGCCAATCCACCGGCGGCGATCGCCGCATCGGGAGCAAACACCCAGTAAGACGCACTCGCGCACCCCATGCCGGCGGCCAGGCCGCTCAACCGAGTGATGGCGTGCCACTGCTCACGGCTCACCGGCAGGGCCGCGAGGGAAGGCAGCGATGACTGGACAGGGCGGTCGTCCCGGGGCAGGAAAAGGAAGGCAGCCAGTGCGCCCAGGGCCGCCAAGGCGGCGAAGCCGGTATAGGCGCTGCGCCAGGCCTCCGCCCAGATCAGCACCGCGGGCATGGCCAGCGCGATGCCCACACTGGTGCCCGCATTGATGATGGCGTTGACCCGCCCACGCAGCCTGGATGGCACGACCCGAGACACCGCTTCCGCCATTGCCGGTGAGGAAAGGCCGGTACTGATACCGCAGATCAGCACGCCGACCGCAAGCAGCAGCGAGGAGGGTGCCAAGGCAATGGTGAGCAGCCCGAACCCGGCCAGGGCGGCCGCGGCAACGCCGGCACGGCGAACTCCGAGGCGCTGTGTCACCCAGGGGGCGGCGAGGATGGCAAAGACGAAGCTCAGGAACGGCAGGGCGCCGATCACGCCCGCCATGCTCGAAGAGATCGTTAGCTCGTCGCGCATTGAAGGCAGGAACAGGCCGAACACGAAGCGGGCCAGGCCGTAGGTGATGGCGATGACCCCGCTGCCGAGGGCGGCCATGCCAAGAGCGGAAAGGGGCCTCATGAGCTCACGCTCCGGGTCGCGGTGAGCAGGGCATCGACCACTGCTCGGGTGTCCGCCAGTGCCGTCTTCATGCCTAGCACGACTACCGTCGTATTGCTGCCCTCCAGCACCATGAAGAGGCGTCGCGCCAGCTCGGCGTGATGATCCAGGCCATCGCGTGCCACAGCGGCTTCGATGCGTGCCAGCAGGTCGCGCTTGGCGGAGATCGCCAGCGCATGGACTTCGGCGCTGTGCTCGGCAAACTCGCCCATCGCCTTGACCATGATGCAGCCATGCTGGCTGCTGTGCTCCAGCCAACGGCCATGGGCCTCGACCAGAGCGCGTGTCTCCTGGCCGGGCGGGGCGGCGGCGGTGGCCGCATCGAGACTGGCGACGAAGCGCTCATGGCGTGTCTGCAGCACCGCCGCGACCAGCGCCTCCTTGGAGGCGAAGTGGTTGTAGAGCGTCATGCGTACCACCCCGGCCGCCGCCACGATGCGGTCGATGCCGGTGGCATGAAAGCCCTGCTCATAGAAAAGGCGCTCGGCCGTGGCGAGCAGATGGTCGCGCTTGGAGGCGGGCATTCGACGGCGCTCCTGTATCTCGATATCTATATAGACCGATCTATCTAAACATGAATCTATCTAAGACCATGAAAGGGTGAGTGTCAAAAGCGTCATGAATAGGGCCGCCTGCGACGAGCAGCCGAACGATTTGGTCTTTTCCCCGGGTAGGTAGCCGCTAAACTGAGGCAAGCAGGGGACTGGCAGCGGCGTGGGCAGGATGGGGGCGAGCGATGAACTACGAGCAGGTGGTGAAGAACCTCTGGCGGCATGGCGATGGACGACGTACCGATCGAGCCGCGCGGCTGAACGAACTCATTCGCTATGCCACCCTGGCCCCTTCCGGGCACAACACCCAGTGCTGGCGCTTCAGCGTCTCGGATGATGCCATCGCCATCCTGCCGGATCTCACGCGACGCACTCCTTTCGTCGACCCGGACGACCACCACCTTTACGTCTCGCTGGGATGCGCCGCCGAAAACTTGAGCCTGGCCGCGCGGGCGTTCGGTATGTCAGGCGAGGTCAGGTTTCGCCCCGAAGGAGATGGGGAGGTACGGGTTACGCTGGCGCCCTGCCAGCCGGATGCCTCACCACTGTTCGAAGCCATCCCGTTGCGGCAATGCTCGCGAACCGACTATGACGGATCCCCCATTCCCGACGAGGCGTTGTACAGGCTGCAAGCCGCGGGGACCGGGCACGGAGTTTCCATCAGTCTCCTCACCGAGCGTGATGCGAGGGAGAAAGTGCTGGAGTTTGTGCTCGAGGCCAGTCGCCTGCAGATCGGCAACCGAGCCTTTCGCCAGGAGCTAGAGGCCTGGATACGCTTCGGTGAGCGAGAGGCCGTCGAAGCCGGGGATGGGCTTTTCGCTCGCTCCATGGGAAGCCCGGCGACCCCGCGCTGGCTGGGCCGATGGCTGTTCCGCGCCCTGTTTCGCCAAGGGGTCGAGAATGCCAAGCTGGCTCGCCAGGTGCGCAGTTCCTCCGGCATTGCCGTGTTCATCTCGGAGGCTGACGACAAGACTCACTGGGTCGAAGCCGGTCGCTGCTATCAGCGCTTTGCCCTTCAAGCGACGGTACTTGGCATCAGCAATGCCTTCATCAATCAACCGGTCGAGGAGGCTAGCGTGCGTCCAGCGTTCGCCAAGACCCTGGGCATCATCAGCGGGCGCCCCGACCTGGTGGTGCGGTTCGGGCGTGGTAAGGCGATGCCGCGCTCGTTGCGCCGCCCCATGGAGTCTGTGCTCGGCGCTCATGTTCCGTTAGGGTAGCCAAACAATTAAAGGGCCGTCTTCTTTCGAAAACGGCCCATCAGCGTGCGGCAACTTATCAATCAAGCCTTACTTATGCGATGCGCTAGCCGATGTCTTGCTCTTGTCGGCCTGCTGCTGGCTTTTCTGTTGAGTATCGTCAGCCTTTTCCTTACCTTTTTGCAAGCTGTCCGCTACTTGCTCCTTTCCCTTCTGCATGCTTTCTTCGAGCTGCTTGCGGCCCGACTGCATGCCCGCTGACGTTAGCTGCTGAGTTTCCTGTAAATATTCCTGACTCAAGGCGCGAATCTTTTCAGCGTCTTCCTTCATCTTCTCACTCAGCTCTCGAACGGCCTGCTGCTGCTGCTCGATCACCTGCCGAAAACTGTCGGAATCCTTGACTTCGAGCCAGGAGCGCGATTGCGCCAGGCTTGTGTCCGCAAAGGCGCGAACGGAGTCGAACTGAGCTGCGAACAGCTTTTCAAAGTAATCCGTGGTCAGGGCGCCATAGGCACGTACCGGCTCGACGATGGCTTCGTCGATTTTCTGGTTACCCTGTGCATTACTCTGGTTACTATTCGAATTGGAATTACTATCCGAATTAGCGTTGCTGTCCGATTTGGGGTTGCTGTCCGACTTGGTTTTTTCAGTGCTCATATGTTCTCTCCTTGTTTCCAATAAGCAAGAAAAATCGTCCAGGTGAAATACGTAATTCAGAAGGTGATTTCTCAACAAGCTGTTGTTAATTTCACCTGCCACGACATAATTAAAGAATAAACTCATCAGGAAATTATTTCCGTGCGGTAGCACACCCGCAGCCAACTTATTTGTCATGGAGGCTTAAATAAGCAATGGCAAGTCGTCCTGTCAGGTCGAACCGAAGGGCAGGCGATGCCGCGCTTGTTCGGACAAGCGCGGCATGACGCTGCAACGTTAGAATAGATTCACCCGCCGAACTTTTCGTTCTCGCCCAGGTTCGGTTTCGCGTCTTTCATGACGTTGGCCTTGGCGAATTCATACAGCTGGAACACCTTGCTCTCCTTGGCCTTCCAGTGCTCGCCCATGGTCACCTTGACCTCCAGCAGGGCGAGATCCGGGTCGTCCTTGCCTTCGGTGAACCAGGCCGCGACGAACGGGTTCCAGTACTTCTCGATCAGCTCACGGTCATCCGTCAGGTTGGCCTTGCCCGACAGCGACACGTACACGCCATTATCCTGATCGGAAAAGCTGAGGCAGACATCGTGGTCGCGGTTGGTTTCAGACACCTTTTCGGCACTGCGCCGCGTGTAGAACCACAGCGTACCGTCGTACTCCTTCTGCACCAGATGCATCGGCCGGGCGCGGGGCATCTCGTCGTCCAGCGTGACCAACATGCCGACTTGAATGTCCTTGATCATCTTCCATATCTTCTGCTTGTGCTCGGGGCTGGACATGGTTTCGACCTCCTGTCGAATCGTGGGGTTAGGGGTTCAGCCTAGCTACCCGAGGCAAGCCCGGCAAACAGCCTCGCTGGAGCAATGGGCCGAAGCGGCTGACAATATGGCTCAATAGGGCAAGCCGGCTCACATCGTTCTGGCTTTACTTCCAGCCCGGTCGCCTCCATATCCTCGTCAATGCCACCCACCCCGGAGCCCAGTCATGTCCGACTCCCTGCATCTGGCCTGCCCCCACTGCCTGGCTATCAACCGCGTTGCCACGGCCCGCCTGGCCGCCTCGCGCTGCGGCAAGTGCAAGCAGCCGATGTTCACCGGGGCGCCTTTGGAGCTTACCAGCGCCAACTACTCGGCCTTGGTCGAGCGCAGCGAGCTTCCGGTAGTGGTGGACTTCTGGGCCGGCTGGTGCGGACCCTGCAAGATGATGGCGCCGGTCTTCGCTCAGGCCGCCGCCGAGCTGGAGCCGCGCATCCGCTTCGCCAAGCTCGACACCGAGGCGGAGCCGGCCCTGGCCGGGCGCTTCGGCATTCGCAGCATTCCCACGCTGATCGTATTCAAGCAGGGGCGTGAGATCGCTCGCCAGGCCGGGCTGTTGCAGGCGGGGCAGCTCAAGCGCTGGCTCGAACCGCATCTCATCTAAGCCAGGCCAGTGCGGGGCCTTGGTTGACCCGTGAGCCGAATGAGATGACAATTCGGCTCATGTGGTGAGCCGAATAATTGGGTTGTTCGGCTCACCAGTCATGCAGGGTACCGCCATGAACGCTTCAACCACGACGCCAATCTGGATCTGGCAGCAGCCCGACTGGCCCGCTTTCCACTGGCGGGCCGCCGTGATCCAGCCTCGTCTTCAGGAAGCTTGGCGGTCTCTCGGCATGCTGCTGGGCAGGGTAGGTTCCCTCCCGGGCGACAACGATCCAGCAGTCATGCTGGATACGCTGCTGCAGAACATCATTACCTCCTCGGCCATCGAAGGAGAGCGCCTTAATGCCGCCTCGGTACGCTCCTCCCTGGCGCGACGCCTGGGTGTGGAGGGCGTGGCGACGGCTGTGTCATCGCGTTCGGAAGGCCTGGCCGACATGATGATGGATGCCATTGGCTCGCCGGATACGGCGCTGACCCGCGAGCGGCTCTTCCAGTGGCATCGCTGGCTTTTTCCCGATGCCGAGACATCGCTGGTCAAGCTGCGGGTAGGGGAGTGGCGGGGCGAGGAGCCGATGCAGGTCGTCTCCGGCCGTCTCGACAAGCCCAAGGTGCATTTCGAAGCCCCACCTCGCCAAGTGCTGGAGAACGAAATGGCTGCCTTCCTGGCGTGGTTCGACACGAGCCGCCACGACCCGACCCTGGACCCTCTACTGCGTGCCGGTATTGCCCACTTCTGGTTCATTACCCTGCACCCCTTCGAGGACGGTAACGGTCGCCTGGCCCGCGCCATTGCCGACCGGGCCTTGGCCCAGGCCGACCGACAAAGCATTCGACTCTATACCATGTCCGCCGCGATCCTGGCCGAGCGGCATGACTATTACCACGTGCTCGAAAACAGCCAGCGTGGCAAGACGGATCTCAGCGACTGGCTGGCCTGGTTTCTCGATATCCTGCTGCAAACCCTGGAAGACGCTCTCGCCGGCATCGAGCGTACCTTGGCCAAGACACGCTTCTGGCAGCGATTCTCCGCAGCCGGCCTGTTGCCGGAGCAGATCAAGGTACTCAATCGGTTGCTGGATCGGGGAGAGCGGGGCTTCGAGGGTGGCATCAGTGCTGCCCAGTATCAGAAGGTCGCCAAGGTCAGCAAGGCTACGGCGACCCGCCATCTTTCCGACCTGCTGGCCAAGGGTTGCCTGGAGAAACTGCCGGGGGGCGGGCGAAGCACGCGCTACCGGGTGGTGGGTTACGGCCCGCCGCCTGTCCCGTGAGCGGGCATAGACCTTTCAACCTACCGGAGAAAAACCATGATGGAGCGACTGACCCCATCGGCTGTATTGAAGAAGCTGCAGGACAACAACGGTGTGCCCTTTGCTGAGGTATTCCGACACGGCTCGCTCCAGGTCGAGATCTACAAGCCGGAAGACGTGGATCGCCAAATGCCGCATACCCGAGACGAGGTGTACGTCGTCATCTCCGGCTCGGGTCATTTTGTCAACGGAGACACCCGACAGCCCTTCGAGGCCGGTGAGGTGCTGTTCGTGCCGGCGGGCGTCGTCCACCGGTTCGAAGACTTCACCGATGACTTTGCCACCTGGGTGTTCTTCTATGGCCCGGAAGGTGGCGAAGCCGCCTCGGACACTCCCTGACCAGGCCGCCCATGAGTGTCAGTGATCCAACAGCCCCTCGGTGAGCGCCTCGCCAAGCCGGTCCACGGCGGCGGCCAGCTTCTCGTCGATGACGTGCAGGTATTCCGTCCAGTCGTCGACGTGGTTCAGCTCCGCTTTGCCGTCCGAAATGCCGCGCAGCACGATCAGCGGCACCTTGAAGCGCATGCAGGCGCGCAGGCAGGCGTAGCTCTCCATGTCCACCATTTCGGCGGCGATGGCGGCATAGGCTTCGCCCGAAACGATATTGGCGCCGGTGGAGAGCGTGGCCTCACGAACGCCGGGAATGCGCAGCGGTAGCGGAAGGATCGCCGGCAGGTCGAGAAAGGGCGTGGCGCCCTTCTCGAAGCCCAGCGGCGAGGCGTCCATGTCGCGGTAGGCGATGGAGCTCGCCTGATAGATCTCAGTCTGCTCGAACGAGCGGCTGCCGGCCGAACCCAGCGATACCACCAGATCCGGAAGGCGCCCCTGCTGGGCGAGTGCGGCAAGGGCGGCGGTGAGTTCCACCGCTGCCTCGACGGGGCCGACGCCGGTCATGAACGGTGCGAAACGCTGCTTGAGATGGGGGCCGTATTCGGCCTCGGCCGCCATCGCGAACAGCACCTTGCGGCCGCCCATTTCCGTCAGCGGCGGCGTACCCTGTACCGCGCTCATGTTTCGCTCGTGTTGCCGACCGTCTGGATGACCTCGAACCCTTCGAAGTTCGGCGGGCCCAGGTAGAGCCCCTCGCGCTTGCTCTGGCCGGCGTTGGCGTGCGCCTTGCGGAACGCCTCGGAGTGCGTCCAGGCCTCGAAGTCCTCGCGCGAGCGCCAGATGGTGTGCGAGGCGTAGAGCACGTGATCCTCCTTCTCGGGGCCGCGCAGCATGTGAAACTCGACGAAGCCGGTCAGTCCCTGCAGGTGGGTCTCCCGCTCTAGCCAGATCTGTTCGAACTCTTCCACTCGCTCGGGATTGACCCGAAAACGGTTCATGGCGATGAACACGATAATGCTCCTTGTGGTCGGCGGCTGATGGTCACCGAAAGACGATGACACCGACGCCGATAGGGGGCAAGCGTATGGATGAACCCGCGACCATCGGCTGACTCTGCGCTCACCCTGTGCCGGCCTTGTGCCGATCTTGTGCCGATCCTGTGAAAGTGGCGCGGAATCGCGAAACGGGTATGGTAAGCGAAAGCCACCGGGAGAAGAGGCCGATGCACAAGGGAAGCTGCCTATGTGGCAAGGTGGAATACGAGTACCGCGGCGAGATCGACGAAGTCTCCATGTGCCACTGCCAGCAGTGCCAAAAAGCCCAAGGTTCCGCCTTCGTCGCCGTATCGCCCATCCGCTCCGCCGACTTTCATATCACCCAGGGCGCGGAGTACCTGAAGGAGTACCGCGCCACGCCGGGCAAGGTACGCGTGTTCTGCGCCGAGTGCGGCAGCCCGCTCTACAGCGCCCGCGACGACCTGCCCGACGCCAAGCGGCTGCGGCTGGGCACCCTGGATACGCCGATAGCGCCCAGCAAGCGCTACCATGCCTGGGTGTCGTCCAAGGCCGCGTGGTTCGATCTTGCCGATGAGTTGCCCAAGTTTTCCGAAGCCGCGCCGAAGCGCTAGGGCATAGGGCATGGCTTTGGAGTACAGCGAAAACTCATGCTTGTGTTGAAGTAGCGAGCGTATGACCTGTGCTGCTGGGTGGCCGGGACGGGAGTAGTAGCCATGGGGTATCTTGCGTATGGCGCCGGAGGGATTTAGTTATTGTATTAAATGATAAATTATTTTCCTGAAGAAATCGTACTCATTAATTAAACTATGGGAATGCCTCATTCAAGGTGTCAATCAAGATTCGTTGGCATCACTTTACCGATGCCATTACAAGTCCTGCCAGTGGACCCGGTTACGTCCCGCCTCCTTGGCCGCGTAGAGCCCCAGATCGGCGCGCTTGATGGCGGGCTTCAGCGAGGGCTCCTCGGCGAGGACCTGGGTCACGCCCAGTGAGGCGGTATAAGACAACCAGCCGCCCTCGATGACGTCGCGACCGACGTTCACCGGTGTGGCTGCCAGCATCTGGCGCAGTCGTTCTGCCACTTGCATTGCCTGGGACCTGGAGGTGGCGGGAAGCAGAATGGCAAACTCCTCGCCGCCCATCCGACACAGCACGTCGCCCTCCCTCAGCGACTCCTTGGCTGTATTGGCAAAGGCCTGAAGGGTGCTATCCCCCACATCATGGCCATATTCGTCGTTGATCCGCTTGAAGTGGTCCAGGTCGATGGCGATCAGGCTGAGCGGCTCGCCGCTGCGCTTGGCGCGCGCCATTTCTATCACCGCCTGGTCGTACAGGTAGCGTCGGTTGCCGAGCCCAGTGAGCGGATCGGTGCATGCACGTTTGGCCAATTCTTGCCGTGTTGCCTTCAGCTCGCGTATCAATTCGGCCTGTGCACGGTGAGCCTGCATCAGTTCCATGTGCGCCATTACCTGATTGGCGAGGGCCTGCAGGGCGAAAAGTTGGCGCTCCGTCAACACACGGGGCCGATAGTCGAGTACGCACAGTGTCCCAAGCGGATAGCCTTCTCCGCTTTCCAAGAGTGCGCCAGCATAGAAGCGCAGATGCGGCTCGCCGATCACCAAGGGGTTATTGGCGAAACGCGGATCCTGGATAGTGTCGTGCACAATGAATAGTCCCCGCTGCAGGATGGCATGCGCACAGAGAGAAATATCCAGTGGGGTTTCGCGCACACCAAGCCCCTTCTCCGACTTGAACCACTGCCGATCGGAGTCAATGAAATTGATGACGGCGATGGGGGTTTCGCAGATGAGTGATATCACCTCGACGATATCATCAAACGCCGACTCCTTTGGCGTATCGAGGATCTGGTACTCGGCCAGCGCCCGCAAACGCTTCGCTTCATATTCGGCTGAGCAAAAATTGGTATCGTCAGTCATTGGCGGGAAGTCGTTCCGGTAAGGCCATTAGGTCCTCCAGTGGCATGGGTCGGGCGAATAGAAAGCCCTGCAGCAGATTGCAGTCGCGACGGATCAGGTCCTGCTGCTGTTCTCGCTCCTCAACGCCTTCGGCGACCACCACCAGATCCATGTGATGGGCCATGGTGATGATACCCTGGACTATGGCGGCATTACTGCGGCTGGTAAGGATATTCTGGATAAAGGCGCGGTCCAGTTTGATTTTATGGATGGGCAGATCGCGCAGGTAGCTGAGGCTAGAGAAGCCGGTGCCAAAATCGTCGATGGCGACCGTGATACGCATCCCGCGCAATTTACGGATCATCTCGATAGCCAGTTCAGCGCCCACCATCAAGATGCTCTCGGTCATCTCCAGCTCGAGGAGTTCAGGCGGAAGGCCCGTTTCGTCCAGGATGTCTTGTACTTCATCGAGGAAACCATCGCGGTGGAACTGCAGCGACGAGATGTTGATTGCCACCGGAAATACACGCTCGCCCTTGGCGTGCCGTTCAGCCAGGCTCTGGCACGCCTGTCTCAGTACCCAGCGGCCCAGGGGAATGATCTGGCCGGTTTGTTCGGCGATGGGAATGAAGATTCCAGGCGATACCATACCATGTGTTGGATGGTGCCACCGGAGCAAGGCTTCGACGCTGCGAATCTGGCCACTGACGGCATCAACCACTGGCTGGTAGTAGAGTTCGAACTGGTTTTCACGCAGCGCGGTGTGGAGGTCATGGCGCAGCATTATGTGCTCGCTGGTGTGCCCCACTCCCTCTCCCTGGTACCACTGCCAAGTGTTGCGTCCCTGCTTTTTTGCCACCTCTACAGCCAGGTCGGCATGCTGCAACAATTCTTGAGCTTGGTGAACGTCCTCGTCGCTGCAAGCGACGCCAATGCTGGTACTGATGTGTAACGCGCGGCCATCGATCTCGAACGGGTGTTCCAAAGCACTGAGAATGCGCTCAGCGGCGTCTACCACTTCTTCCCGGGCCCTAAAGCCAGGCATTAAAAAGACAAACTCATCTCCGGTGAGGCGGGCCAGGGTGTCAGTGTGGCGAAGCAGCTGCCGTAGGCGGTCGGCGACGGCCATTAACAGTTGATTGCCGACGGTGTAACCCAGCCCATCATTGATAGCCTTGAATCCATCGAGATCAAGGTGCATCACCGCTAGCAGTTTCTGGTTCTGCTGACTCAGCCGGAAAACATGCTCGAGGCGACTCTCAAGCGCGGCTCGGTTGGGCAAGTCAGTGAGCAGGTCGTGGGTGGTCTGATGAGCAATCTTGGCTTCTTGGTTCTTCTGCTCGGTGATGTCCTCCAGGATGCCGATGAAGTGAGTGCAGCGGCCAGCTTCGTCAAAGACGGGATTAATGGCCAGTCTATTCCAGAAGGGCGTGCCGTCCTTGCGGTAATTCAGCAGCGTGACCTGCACCTCGGTACGATCCACCACGCTCTGGCGGATCTTGCCGATAGTCGCGGGGTCGGTTTCATCACCTTGCAGGAAACGACAATTTCTGCCCAGCACATCGTCCGGGGTATAGCCCGTAATACGGTAGAAAGCCTCATTGGCATAGACGAGCGGCAGGTCGTGCCGGGTGGCATCGGCCATGAGGATCCCGTTGGGACTGGACTGGATGCCCCGCTGTAACAGCCTCAGCTCGGCTACCTGACGCTTGCGCGACGTGATGTCATGACAGATGCCGTAGACGCCGACGATGTCCTCTTCGATAGTCACTGGAAAATTGGTGACTTCTACGTGGTAGGTATGGCCGTCGGCATGGACGCCCATGGTCTCGTACTGACGTGAGGCGCCTGCCTTGGCGGCATCAAAGGCCGCCTGGGTCAGCTTGCGATAGTCGGGTGCGACGAACTCGTTGAAATGGCGGCCGATCAGGGCCCCCTCCGGGTAACCCGTGATCCGTTCCAGGGCGGCGTTGCCGCGCTGGAATCGGCCCTCGAGATCGAACTCATAGACCCCGTCTGGATGGTTCACGAACAAAGAGCGGTGCCATTCGGCCAGGGTACGATGGTGGCGGCTGTCACGGTCCCTGATAACTGCCAGGGCGATCAGGGCAGCGGCCTGGCTGAGTCGTCGTTTGCTGAGTTCGCTGGGAGCCCTGGCCTCTGGGTAATAGGTGCCGAATGTCCCCAGCAACTCGCCCTGTGTGGTAATCACTGGGCTTGACCAGCAGGAGCGAAATCCTTCGGCAATGGCGGCATCGCGGAAGGCCTCCCAGCGTGAGTCCGCCTGGATGTCGTCGGTGATGACCTGCCGACGCAGGTAGGCAGCCGCACCGAACGAGGCATTCGAGGTGTCGACGGGAACATTCTGGAGCCGTTCCCAATAGTCTCGTGAGAAGCGCTGGCTGGAAACCAGACTGAGCGAGCAACGCGCCGGATCGAAGCGCATGAAGGCCACAACGGCACCGGGAAGCTGGATGCCGATCCAGTGGGCGATCGCATCCAGCGTCGTATCCAGCGGTGCCTGCTGGGCAATCAATTCATGTATATCTTGCTGAACCTCCAGCAGGGCGAGTTCGTCCGTCACGCGTATGTCTCCATGTACCTCGCTCCCTAGCTTCAAGAGGCTGCTATTCAAGAGTAGCGAATACTGTAGGAGGTGGTTAGGCTAGGCAAAGTCACTGTCGGAGCACAAGTAGAAAATGCCCGCCGTGGGGAACTGGCTTGTGCCGATGAATTGGGCGCTGAGCAAGAAGCGGTTTCTCGACGCTACCTTGCTACCTTAGAGGTCGGCAGCAGGCAGAAATACTTTAAAAAAAATTACGCTGCACAGAGACGAATTCTGTTCACTCTGGCCACTTTGCCCGGCTTTGGTCCATAGACGTCTTGCAAGCGCAGCCATCAGCTCTCTCCGATCCCAAGACGCGAGACAGCCGAAAAACGCTATTGGCAGTCATGGAGCGCGCTCCGTGCAGCTGGCAACACTTGCCAGGCCAGGAGGTTACTGTAAAGGTAGTGTAAACCTCGTCGTGGGTGATCGCATGACAGTCGAACCTCCTCAGCAGGCGCAGCAATCCTTCCACGAGGCCCTCATGGGGCATCCGCTGATTCGTGAGCTCTGGATTCACTTCCCCGAGAACATGTTCCTGGTAAGTGTGGAAGACGACGGCCACTTCACGGTCGAGGCAGCCAACCCGGCACAGCTCGACACCATCGGCCGTGAGTGCCTGGGCCAGCCGCTTCCGGCGTTCATGCCGGCTCCTACGGCTGAGGCGATCTATGCGCGCTACCGCGAATGCGTGGCGCGCAACAAGCCGATGCGCTATCAAGAGCATGCCGCGTTCTTCGACGAGCATGGCAACGAGCAGTACGGCTACTGGCTGACGCTGATCGTGCCGCTGCACAATGCTGCCGACGACCCGCAGCGCGTGACCCACCTGTTCGGTATCGCTCAGGACGTGACCGAACTGCACCAGGCCCGAGATGCGCTGGAACGCCACAATCAGGTGCTGGAAGCTTGCGTGGAGCAGCGTACCGCTGAATTGCAGCACGCCAACCGCGAGCTCAGGCTGCTCAACGACCAGCTCAAGGAGATGGCGACCCGCGATTTCCTGACCGGCTGCTACAACCGCCGCCATATCGAGACCCTGGGCCAGCGCGAAATCGAACGGGCAAGACGCTATGACACTTCGCTCAGCGTGTTGATGATCGACCTGGACGCCTTCAAGCAGGTCAACGACACCCAAGGCCATGCCGAAGGGGATGCCGCGCTCAAGCGCGTTGCCGAGAGCCTGCAGGGCGCCCTGCGCGCAAACGATCTGCTGGGCCGCTTCGGCGGTGATGAATTTCTGATCCTGCTACCCGAGAGCAGTAACGAAGACGCCCGCGCCACCGCCAAGCGACTGCAGCAGCAGACGCATGAACTGACTGCCATCTCGATCAGCGTGGGGGTTGCCACCCTGCGCCGCGAAGACAGTCTGGAAGGCATGGCCGCCCGCGCTGACCAGCAGCTACTTGCCGCCAAGCGCGAGTATCATCGAAAGGCGTCCGGTTAAACACATTCCACGAGAAGGTGGTCGTCTAAACGGGAACGTTAGCAGAGCGAAGGAGCAGGCGAATGGCATACCTGGCAATGGCCGTAACCCTGCTGCTGGCGCTGGTACTCACCGGCGTACTGGCCATGCAGGCCTGGCGCCTGGCCGATAACCGCGCGATGGAGGATGCCTGGGCCTGGCTGCGATCCCAGGCGCCCGCCACCGTCGAAACGTTCGACCCCGCCATGGTGGAAGGCCTGCCCGACGCCGCTCGGCGCTACTTCCTATACACCATCGCCCCGGGCACACCGCTTCATATAGTCAGTGAAGTTCATATGAGCGGCGAGATCGGCCTCGGCACCAAGGGAAACACTCCACAAAAGCCTGTGCGAGCGAATCGCTGCGTTGCGCGGTGCTCGGAATCCTCATATATATCCCCATATGCTCCGGTTCCTGCGCACCGTGCGCCTTGCGCTTCATCTCGCTCGTCAATTTGTGCAGAGCTTCCCACGGAAGCCCCCGGCTACCGTCCCATGCGGGCACGCCAGATACTCGCTCCACCGCACGGCTTTATCTGGTGCCTCGAGCGAGCCGGCGCCGGCCTCATGCAGATGAGCGGCTCGGACGGCATGGCGGAAGGCCGCTCCTGGACGCGCTTCTGGCTCGACGGCACGCTACCCGTCGCCAGGGTAGGAGGCGATGACAACCACCTGCGCGCCTCGTTCGGCCGAGCCGTGGCGGAAGCCGCCTTCTGGGCTCCGGCAGCGCTGCTGCCCCAGCACGGAGTGCGTTGGGAAGAGACCGGCGAGCCCAACCTGGCACGAGCGATCATCACCCACGGCACGCTGGAACAAGCCATAGAGATTGCCGTGGCCGAGAACGGCCAACCGCGCTGGGTGCAGTTCCAACGCTGGAGCAACGCCAACCCCGAGAAGGAGTGGCGGCTCCAGCCCTTCGGCGGCTACCTGGATGGCTTCCAAGACTTCGAAGGCTTCACCCTGCCCACCAGAGTCGATGGTGGCAATCACTTCGGCACAGAGGCGTACTTTCCGTTCTTTCGGGCAAGGGTGGGGGAGGTGCGGTTTCCAGCGCCTTAGCGCCCAGCCTTTCGTTGGGCTGCGTTGATTCCTGTCATGGGACAAATCATGCTCCGATGCTAGGCTGAAACGCAAAGATACATAACGTCACATGCGTTACGCACAGGGGCAGCCCGGATGGATAAGGAACTTCCGTACCGCGATCGCGCTTTTCGTACTTGACAGTCGAGTGCAGGTTACACCGGCGAGTGCAGCTTGCTGATTCCAAAGACGTCATCGAACTACGCGAACGCGGCTACCAACCACACTGACCGGTATCGACCCAAAGCGGACATGGATGAAAAGGCAGCGAACGCGTAGTGTAATAATTTTGATCGCGCAGGTAGTTTTCATTGGGGTGCCAAGCGGTCGGCCTAATTCTTTTGGGCCCCAAAAATAGAGGATCGCTACAAGTCAGATGTATTCGGCAAAATATTTTTGCATGATTTACGAATCTGGCGCAGTGCTTTACCCGATCCTTATCAAGAACAAGAGACTGCCACGGTAACCTTCAAAAATGGATAACAGAATTTTTGAGTTGAGAAATACGTGGTTCACAATTATAGGCAGTTTGCGACCATGTTCGTCCATTTATATTTCGACCAGCATGAATGTTAAAGTCTAAGAAGGTGCCTCATGTCACATCTGTATTTTTTATGGAATTTTAGTCGCACTTTATAGGAGAAAAGCGATGGAGCTTATCGGCCGTACTATCATGTCTGAGTTTTCGGATTTTAACGATTTGGGTGAATTTATTATTGTAGTCATTAGATTGCTATTCGCCGCTATCTTGGGTGGCCTGCTTGGGCTGGAACGAGAAAAGCGGGGCAAGGCTGCTGGGGTACGTACACATATGTTAGTTTGTATGGGGGCTGCTCTATTTATATTTATCCCACAGCAAGCAGGTATTTCGGATCCTGAGATGAGCCGTGTCATTCAAGGGGTGATTGCCGGCATCGGCTTTCTGTGTGCCGGAACCATCATCACCCGCAAAGATGAACAAAGCGCTTCTGGGCTTACCACTGCTGCTGGTATTTGGTTCACGGCAGCCATAGGAATAGCCGTTGGTCTGGGGCGCGAGCAGACTGCGGTGCTGTGCACGGTTCTGGCTTGGGTGGTACTTTATGTGATGCCTTTCATTATTCGCTCAAACCGCAATAAAATCCCATGATGCTGTACATTCAAAAATTAAATTTTTTCAGAAAATCAGCATTGCACCTGACCATTTAATTGAATGCATTCCCCACACTTACAGTCACAGGGTGTTCATACCTCGCGCCGGCAAGCATACAAAAATATCGACTTTTCTGAACGTCCGCTTGTGGCCGAAAGAGGAAGGTTCGCCTATGCTTGATGTGAGGCAGATTGCTGCTTACAAAGCTATAACGACATTCAGGCAAAGGCAGCAGGCGCGCTCATTGCTATTAGTTATTCCATCCTGAGGCAGAAATTTCTTATGAAGTTAGCAACTGGAAGCTCACAGTTTTGTTGAACCTGCTGCTTGTCGCGATCGGGGTTTTTCTTCTGACAGGTGGCGGTGAGGCACTTATCAGAGGTTCTCTGGCTGCTGCAAGTCGACTGGGGATTTCACCTTTGCTCAGCGGGTTGCTGATTGTGGGTTTCGGTACGTCTGCTCCAGAGTTGGTTGTTTCAATCGATGCGGCTTTGAGTGAGCGGCCAGACATCGCAATCGGTAACGTTGTAGGGAGCAATATTGGCAATATATTGCTAATTCTAGGTTTGTGCGCGCTGATAACACCGCTTGCTGTTAAGCCGCTGGTGTTGCGGCGTGATGGCGTCACTGTTGTCGCGGCTAGCATTTTGTTTCTTGTTCTTGTCGGTGGGGATGCCTTGGAAAGGTCTGACGCTGCCATATTCCTGTTGGCGCTAGCCGCTTATCTGATATGGGCTTATGTGTCTGAACGGTCCGGTAAAGTTCCTTCCGCAGAGTTGCACAGAGCTGAAGGGAAGGAGATGACTTCGTTACCAAAAAATACGCTATGGATAGTCATGTCGATTGTGTTGGGTTTGGGGCTTTTGATCGCGGGCTCGCAAGTCTTGCTAAAGGGAGCTGTGGGAATAGCCGAGTCATTTCGTGTCTCAGAGGCTGTAATAGGCCTGACCCTTGTGGCGGTTGGTACGTCTCTGCCCGAGCTTTCCATCTCAGTAATTGCGGCATTACGGCGGCATGCCGATGTTGCTATTGGAAATATTCTGGGAAGCAATACTTTCAATCTCCTGGGAATACTCGGAATTTCCGCGTTCCTGCAGCCTCTTCCAGTCCATGAGCGAATCTTGCAGTTTGATCAGTGGGTCATGCTGGGAACGTCGCTAATTCTGTTGCTTTTTCTATACACTGGGAGTCGCCTTAGCAGGCTCGAAGGCGGGTTGCTCATGCTCGGTTACGTAGCGTATGTCGGTCTGAGTTTTACGATATTCCGTTCATAAGCTCCTGGCGTAAAAAATTATTCATGTCAAGTTCAGCGTAACTTTTCTGGTTTTGGATACGGCTAAATTACTAAGCTGCGTGTGTTGGCGACGATATATGAGGTGTAGCCGAACGTCCGCTCTTGGCCGAAAGCCGACATCAACAACAGTGTTGATATCGGCTTCTCTACTACCTCCCAAGCACATTCGCCGCTGCCGTAGCTGCCAGAAGGCGACGCGTCATCTTTCAAGCCTCTTCTCTGCCTTCATCACTCATCACGACCCGATTCCTTCCGTCGTGCTTGCCAGCGTACAGGGCTTGGTCGGCCTGGTTGATCAAGGCGTCCAGGTCGGTGCTCTCGTCAAGAACCCCAGCAATACCGATGGTGACGGTCAGGCGGCAACTGGAGTCTTTCTCCATTACCGGCAGCTCGGCGACCTCCTTCTGTAGCCGCTCCGCCACCAACCTAGCGTCTTCAAGATGCGTGTTCGGTAAGGCCACGATGAACTCTTCGCCTCCGAAACGACCTATTACATCCCCGGGTCTGAGGGATCGCCTGCAGGTGGCGGCAATCGCGCTTAGTACACGATCCCCCTGGCTGTGCCCCCAGGTATCGTTGATGGCCTTGAAATGATCGACGTCGATCATGAAAAGACTGAAGGGCGCCTTTTCGAGCTGCGAGCGTTGCAGCAGCTTCTGGGCTTGCGTCATGAAATGACTCCGGCTATCCAGCCCCGTCAGCGCATCGCGCTCGGCGACCCTGCGCAGCTGCGCTTCCAGCGATTTTCGGTGAGTTATTTCCTCGACCAGCTGTTGGTTGTGAACTCGCTCTTCCTGCAATAGCGCGAACTGGCGTCGCTGTAGTCTTTCCAACCGCAACAAGGCGAAGAAGCCTACGACGTTTGTCATGATGAGCAGGAGCAAAATCCGCAGTGTGGCCACGGCGGGAATATCGGCCGCCATCACCGCTGCGGCCAGGAAGCCGACGCTCAAGTAGAGGCTGGCGATGGCCACGACGGGCAACAGGTTGGGGATCAGCAGGTAGAACGCCATGGTGGCTACTACCACTGCGGTGACCTGAGTGGCGAGGCTGTCGGGGCGCAGGGGAACGATCAGGATAATGCCTGTTGCCAGTATCCAGAGTGGCAGGGCATGCAGCCAAAGGTTGTTGGAATAGTTACCCCTGCGTGCGAGCACGAAGGCGAGAGTCAGGCAGGAGCCGATCACCACGGCGCGCATGGCTAGCAGCAGGTAGAGCTCCGTGCTCACGCCGGTGTAGTAGTAGTCCGAAATGGAAAACATGCCAAAGATCAGGGCCGACACGATCAGTGTCAGGCAGGCCTCGAGTCTCACTCTGGGCTCGATGTCCCTGCGGTACGTGGCCTCCCTGTTCGGCTCAAGAAATTGACCGGTCAGGCGGTGCAGCGGGTATTGTGTTGTTGGTGACGACAAAGGCCGACTCTCCCCGTTCTTGTGATAATCGGATACTTCACCGCCGTAGAGTTCGAGGTGAGCGCCCTTACTGCCAGCCTGATGCAATATAAGGGTTACAAGAGGTCTGGAACACAAGCGGATTTAACGATTCCCCCTGTTTACAACCCACTCACTCTGACCACCTCCCTTGTCACCGCCTCATCCAGCATTCCGCGTCCGCTCTCCACCAGCGTGAGCCAGTCCCGCGCGCGGGTGATGCCGGTGTAGACCAGCTCCCGGGTAAGGATGGGGTTGGGGGCGTCGGGGAGCAGCAGGGCAGTGTGGGTGAATTCCGAGCCCTGGGATTTGTGTACCGTCATGGCGAACACGGTTTCCACCGCCTGCAGGCGGCTGGGCAGCACCCACTTGATGTCGCCGCTGCCGTCGCTGGCGGGAAAGGCGACGCGCAATAAGGTGCGGCCGGGCGATTCGCTTGCGCTGCGAGCTTCGGGCACGGCGAGGGTTATGCCGATATCGCCGTTCATCAGCCCCAGGCCGTAGTCGTTGCGGGTGACGAGCACCGGGCGGCCATCGAACCAGCCCTGTTCCAGTTCCAGGTCGCTGGCCTTGAGCCAGCCGGCGCGGCGCAGTGCACGGCCGATGCGCGGGTTCAGGCCGTCGATGCCCCAGGGGCCTTTTCTCAGTGCGCACAGCAACTGGAACTGGCCGTGGGCGGAGAGTACTTGGCGGGCCCAGTCGTCATAGGGCTGGCGCGCTTCGCCTTCTCCGAAGTAGGGCTGGGTGGGGCGCGCCGCCTGCATCACGTCCAGGTAGTGGGCGTAGCCTCGCGGCGGGGCGATGGGTTCGCCGCGTCGGTCGTGGCGACCTTCGCCGCTGTTGGTGAAGCCGGCGGGGTTGCCGTTTACCACCAGGCGATCCAGCGCCGGGTCGTCGGCGTCCGCCAGGGCGAGGCGGGCGATATCGGCGTAACCCTGTTGGAAGATCTCCCGTACCGCGCGTTTCTTCTCTTTCTGGCCCTCTTTCTCATTCTGACCGGAACCGAGCGGGCGATTGACCGCTTCGGCAAGCTGGCCGATGCCGCTTTTCGCATCGAAGCGGTGGCTCACCCGCAGCATGGCGATGGCCTGGTCCAGCGGCTGGCCCGGTTCGTTGTAGAAAGTGTCCTTGTACTGCTCGGGAATCGGCGTGCCGGTCACCCGTTGCAGCCAGTCGCAGGTAGCCGGGGTGTAGTGTCCGCCTTCGGCGCGCTGGCACAGGTCGCCGAGCACGGCGCCGGCTTCCACCGAGGCGAGCTGGTCCTTGTCGCCGAGCAGAATCAGCCGCGCCTTGGGCGGCAGGGCGGTGAGCACGGCGGCCATCATCTCGATATCCACCATCGAGGCTTCGTCGATCACCAGGGCGTCCAGCGCCAGCGGGTTGCCGGCGTGGTGGCGGAAGTGGCGGGTATCTGGTCGCGAACCCAGCAGGCGATGCAAGGTGGTGACCTCGGTGGGAATGCTGTCGCGCAGAGTTGAGATATCCACACCCTGTTGGCCCACGGCGGCGGCCAGTTCCACCAGCGAAAGCCCCTGCACCTGCTTGGCGATGGATTCGTTGAGCCGTGCGGCGGCCTTGCCCGTGGGGGCGGCAAGGCGAATGCGCAGTGGGCGCGGGGCGGCGGAACCCGTTGGTGTGGTGTCGCCCAGGGCCAGGGCCTGCAGCAAAGCGAGCAGCTTGACCACGGTGGTGGTCTTGCCGGTACCGGGGCCGCCGGTGATCACGGCGAAGCGCGAGCGGCTGGCCAGCGCACAGGCGACCTGCTGCCAGTCGAGCTCATGCCCCGGGGTGAAGAGTGCGGCCAGCGCCCGGGCCAGGGTGGCGGTGTCGGCTTCTGCGTCGGTGGCGGCAGTAAGTCGGCTGCCGATCAGGCCGCGAATGTCCTGCTCGTACTGCCAGTAGCGGCGCAGGTAGAGGCGCACGTTGCCGTCGCGTTCGCTGCGCACCAATGGCGTGTTTCCGGGCTGGGGAGTGTTGCCATCTGCCACCAGGGCAGGGTGGTTCAGGGCATCGCGCCAGGTGGCGAGATCCAGCCCTGCCATCAGCTCGCTCGGCAGCGGCGGTGGGTCGCTAAGGTCGTCGCCTTCCGGCGGCAGCGAGAGCGCCAGGTCGGGGGCGGCCAGGGTCTGGGCGAGGTCGAGACACACGTGGCCGCGGCCGAGCTGATGGCTGGCAAGGGCAGCGGCGAGCAACAGCAGGGGCGGGGCGTCGTTCACCTCGCGCTGGAAGAAGCTGGCCAGCGCCCGATCCAGTGCGCGCAGCCAGCCGCGTTCCACCCAGCGGTCGAGCAGGGCGAACAGCGCCTGGGTGTCGTGGAGTGCCGCCTGTATGTTGACCTGTGCAGCCTGGGGCGCTTCGGCGTCGCCGGATTCGTTCAGGTCGGCGAACAGGTCCAGGGTGGCGTCGTCGTGGTGCTTGCTGCGCTTGCTCATGCCGGCGCCTCCGTTGCCTGGGTGGCGGCGCCTGCCGCTTGGGTGTCGCCCTGGAACAGCGCATCCATCGCTTCGATCAGCTGGCGTGGGGGGCGCTCGGCGTGTACGCCGCGGCTCTCTGCATTCGCGCCCCTGAGAAAGACCGTGAGCGAGCCGCCGATGTGGCGGTCGTAGTCGTAGTCCGGCAGGCGTGCCTTGAGCAGCCGGTGCAGGGCCAGCAGGTAGAGCGCGTACTGCAGGTCGTAGCGTTTCTCGGCCACCGCCTGGCGCATCGCCTCGGGGCGGTAGGCGCTGTCGTCCGGCCCCAGGTGGTTCGATTTCCAGTCGGCCACGTAGTAGCGCCCTTCATGCTCGAACACCAGATCGATGAAGCCCTTGAGCATGCCGTTGAGGGTATCGGTATCCAGCGCGGGGCGGGGCGTGCCCGGGAGTGTGTAAGTACTTACGAGGGCATCCAGCCGGCGGGTGTCGACCTTGCTGGCGGCGAACCAGAATTCCATCTCCACCTGATAGCTGGTCAGCGCTTCGAGCCTGAGGTTGCCGGCGTTGTCGGGCAGCGGCAGCGGGGCGGCGAGCAGGGTGCCGAACCAGGCGTGCAGGGTGTTCAGCCACGGCTGCCAGCCGCGCACCTGGCAGCGCCGCGCCAGGGTCTCTTCGCGCAGGGCCGGGTCGCGGGCCACGCGGGTGAAGCCCAGTTCCCCGGCCCATTCGAGAATGCCGTGCAAGAATATCCCAGGCCCGGGGCCTCGGGGGAACCGATGTAAGGAAGGCAACGGTTCGCTCTGGCCGCTGTCGCGGGGTTCCTCCAGTACCTCCAGCGCGGTGGCTTCCATGGCGGTGGCCGGTTCCGGCATGCTGCCGTTTCGCTTCGCTTCGCTGTCATGCAGGGTGGGGGGTAAGTCAGTCCTTACTGGGGCGCTTGCCATTTCTCCCGAGAGACGCAGCGCCGAGTAGCTGGCGATCCACCAGTGCTCGCGGGCGGGGCGCGTGGGCGTGCGCGCTTCGCCAAGGACATCGTCGCGCTCTGTTTGGGTGACGATCTGGGCGTGGGCCGGCGGCGCCGAGGCGATCTCGATGGCTGCGCAGGCGCCCTTGAGTCGTGCGAGCGCTTCGCTGAATCCAGTCGGGCCGAGCAGGTCGCCGTTGGCCAGCAACTGGCCGATGGCGCTGCCCTCGCCGCCCTTGAGCGGCGCCATGCCGAGCCAGGTGGCGTGGCGCGCACGGGTCAGCGCCACGTAGAGCTTGCGCAGGTCTTCGCCCAGGCGCTCGCGGTCGACGGTGGCCAGCGTTTCCTCATCGGCTTCCAGGCTGATGCGCAGGCGGCCTTCGGCGTCGTGCCAGCGCAGCGGCGAGTCGTCCTTCTTCGTCGGGCGATGACTGCAGATGAAAGGCAGGAACACCAGCGGGTACTCCAGCCCCTTGGACTTGTGAATGGTGATGACCTGCACCAGGTCGGCGTCGCTCTCCAGGCGCAGTTTGTGGGTGTCGCCCTGGCCTTCCGGGTGGGCGATGGATTCGGCAAGGAAGCGGATCAGCGCGTGTTCGCCGTCGAGCTCCTGGCTGGCGTGCTGGAGCAGTTCGCCGAGATGAAGGAGGTCGGTAAGCGCTCTCTCACCGTCGCTGGCAGGTCCCCAGGCGAGTAGCCGGGTGGCGACGTCGAAGTCGTGAATGATCTTGCGCACCAGCGGCAGCACACCCTGGCGCTGCCACAGCCGATGGTAGTCGCGGAACTGCAGCACGCGCTCTTCCCAGGCGAGCTCATCCTCGTTCAAACGATCCAGCGTGACGATATCCAGCCCCAGCACGGAAGTGGCCAGGGCGGTACGCAGCAGGCGGTCGTCTTCAGGCGCCGCGCAGGCGCGCAGCCAGGCGTCGAGCTGGGTCGCGACCGGCGAGGCGAACACCTTGTCCTTGTCGGAGAGGTAGACGCTCTTCACCCCGCGCCTGGCCAGCGCCTGGCGGATCGCCCGCGCCTCACCCAGTCCGTTGACCAGCACCGCCATATCGGAAGGCTTGAGCGGCTTGAGTGCGCCGCCTTCTTGAAAACCGGCGCTGCCGCGCTGGCCCTCGTTGAGTAGCTCGACCATATAGGAGGCGCAGCGCTCGGCCATTACGCCGTGGTAGGCGGTCTTGGAGAGCGGCTCGTCGCTTTCCAGCTGCCACAGGGTCATGGCCGGCAGCGGCTGGCCCTGGCGGGTGAGTGAGTCCTTGCGCCCTTTGGCGCCAACCGCATTGAAAGGAACGGGGTTCCCCTCGGGGGAATTGAACAGGAAGGCGCCGGGCGGATGCGCCTCGGCGAATTCGAAGCAGCGGTTCACGGCTTCGACCATCTCGCTGCTGGAGCGGAAGTTGGTGCCTAGGGTGACGTGGCGGCCTTGGGTATCGCGGCGGGCGCGCAGGTAGGTATGAATGTCGGCGCCGCGGAAGGCGTAGATCGCCTGCTTGGGATCGCCAATCAGAAATACTCCGCACTCCGGCCGGTTCTCGCGGATGCGGTACACGCAGTCGAAGATGCGGTACTGCACCGGGTCGGTGTCCTGGAACTCATCGACCAGGGCGACCGGAAACTGACGGCGGATCTGTGCGCCCAGTGCCTCGCAGTTGGGGCCGGTGAGCGCCCGGTCGAGATGCGTGAGCAGCTCGTTGGGACCCATCTCGGCGCGGCGCTCCTGCTCGCGGTCGAGCCGCGCCCGGCACCAGTGCACGGCGTGGGTGAGCAGATCGGCGTAAGGATCGGGCAGGGCGTGAAGCTCATCCTGCAGGGCTTCCAGCGCGGCCAGGGCCGGATGATTCGGCGGCTCGCCCTTGAGCCAGATATCGGCCATGCCCTGGGGCGTGAGGCGCTTCCAGGCGGCATCGGTCAGGCCGGGCCAGGTGGCATCCCCTTGGCACCATTCGCGCAGGGCGCCGAGCCAGTTGCTGCGGCTTCGGGCATTGAAGCTCTGGCCCTTGAAGGCCTTTTGCTGGGCGGCCTCTTCGAACAGCACCTCGCATTCGTCCACCCATTGGGTCCAGGGGGCCTTGAGCTGAGCCAGGCGCTCGGCGGTCTCGCGCTGGGCGTTGGCCACCGTTTCGGCCGGGGGCGGGGCGCCCTTGTCGAGCGCTTCCGCTTCGGGCATCAGCCCGCGCACCGCCTGGTGCAGCTGCTCAGGGGTGCTCCAGTGGCGCACCACGGTGGCCAGCTCATCGAGGTTGAGCGGGTAGTAGAAGCTGCGCCAGTAGTCGCGCACCACCTCCAGTTCCAGCTCGGTCTGGTCGTTTTCCAGGTTCAGCGAGAACAGGCTGCCGCTGTCGAAGGCGTGCTCGCGCAGCATGCGGTAGCACCAGCTGTGGATGGTGGAGACGGCGGCTTCGTCCATCCATTCGGCGGCGAGCTGCAGGCGCCGGGCGCAGGCGGACCAGGTGGCAGGATCGTATTGGTCGCGGAGGGCCAGAAGCAGTGGATCGGCTTTGGTTGGTGGTACTTCGTCAGCAGGTCTCCGCGGAGGCGCTGTGAACCCGTCCCTGGGCGCTACCGATTCCTTCCCTGGAATCGGACCTCCGCTACGACCTGCTCCCGAAGTCTCGGCGAGGTTCAGGTTCGATTCATGCCCTTCAAGAAAGACATTGGCTGCCTCGACGAGCCGCGCACGAATCCGCTCGCGTAGTTCCTGGGTAGCGGCGTTGGTGAAGGTCACCACCAGGATCTCCGGCGGCGTCAGCGGGCGCTCGAAGGCAGCCTCGTCGGATTCCGAGCGGGCGCCGAGCACCAGGCGCACGTAGAGCAGGGCGATGGTGAAGGTCTTGCCCGTTCCCGCACTCGCCTCGATCAGACGGCTGCCGTGAAGCGGGAACTCAAGCGGCTTTAATTGAGAGACGTCGCTCATGCCTGGCTCCCCGCTTTCTTCGTTTCCTTCTTCCCGCTCTCTTTCTTGTCGCCCTCTTTCTTGTCGCCTTTCACGGCAAGATGCACCGGGGCGAGCAGGCGTTCGGTGAGTTCGGCGAAGCCGAGCCTGTCCTGGCGGGCTTCATATAGCGCGGTGAAGCTGGGCCAGCGGTGGGCGAGGTAGGCGTTGCGGCCCGCCTCGCCGGCGTTGAAGTCGTCGCCGTTGTAGGCGCTGGCGGCGGCGCGCCAGGCATCGCTGTCGCGCTCGGTGTCGGGGGTGCCTAATTTGCTCAGCCAGACGAAGGCGGTATCGCAGGCCAGCGGCAGCGGCATCTGCATGCCGGCCTGCCAGGTGCGGACGATTTCGCGCAGCTGCAGGCGGGCGGCTTCCGGGTCGAGGGGCGGCAGGGTAACGTGGCCGGCCTTGGAAAGCAGCAGGCTGGTCATGGGCCTGTCGTTCAGGTGCCCGGCCAGGTGCGCGACCCAGTGGCGCAGGATGTGCGACCAGCGGTACTTGCCCTTCTTCACCAGGCTGCTGCTGGCGAGCACCAGGCGGCAGCGCTCGCCCGATTCGCTCTCGCGCAGCTCGTCGAGCCAGTCTTCCAACGGCGGGGCGCCGGGTACGTTGAGCTGCACCGGCTCGGGCTCATCGATGGCCCGGGGCCACGCTTCCAGGGCTTCCTCGTAGGCTTCGAACAGCGCATCCATCGGTTCGGTGAGCTGTTCGCGCATGCGCTCGCCGAAGGCGCCCATGGCCAGCACGCCTTGGCCCTGCAGGCGGTCGAGGGTATCGAGCATGGCGGGCAGGCGCTCGCGGCCTTCATCCACGGCGCGGCGCTGCTCGCAGATCAGCAGGTCCTGCAGCTGCCAGTTGGCAAGGCCGTCCAGGTCGAAGGGCTCGTGGTCGAGGCTGACGATGTCCTCGCGTTCGAGAAAGACCTTGAGCCGGGTGGTGAAGAAGGCGCGGGCCGGGTCTCTCAAGAAGCTTCCTAGCTGCGTGATAGTCAGCGGGGCGTCCTGCGTGTATGGCGTCAGGTCGAGGGGCGCCGCTGCCGGGGCCGCTTCACCATGCACCTCGCGCCACTCGTGGGCGAAGGTGAACAGCCGCTGGGCCGATACGCTGCGTTCGGCCTGTTGCGCCTCGGTAGGGAAGTAGGTGCGGCTGAACGGTTGCAGCGGATGTTCGGTAGTGAGGGCGGCGAGTAGGTCGCTGCCGTCGGCTGTTTTCCATCCCGCTTCGAGATGATCGCGCAGCTGACCGACCAGCACCGAGGGCGGCTTCTCGCCGTTGTCGACGATGCTGCGACCCACCCAACTGACGT
>NZ_JBYCKL010000044.1:0-7255 GCF_057473365.1 Halomonas sp. TH-94 | reverse complement strand
CAGGATCTTCCCCACGCTCAAGCGCCCCCGTGACGGTGGTGAGGAACTCTGGGGGCAGCCCCCAGCTTCCTGTCTGGCTGGCTTCGATGATGAACTCCCGAGCTATGTTCTCCAGGGCCTCGATCACCTTGCTGGCTGCCGGTAGATTAGTGCTCTCCCAGAACCGATACAGGTCTCCTTCAACCTCATGATCATCGCTTACAAAGCCTGCCAGCCGGCCCGTGCCGTTCAGCCATCGCACAGCGGATATCGCGACGACCTCAAGGGGCACCCACCAAGTGCGTTCATCGACCTCTTTCTCGGCCGCCAGCGAGGCATCCCGAATCGAGGGCTCGAAGACTTCCCACCATAGTCGATCAGCATCTACCTGGTACCCATCCTGGTGGAGCGCAGCAGTGATATAGCCAGCAAGCGAAATAGCGTTGAGACGACCTTCAGTCCAGGTCTTCCGTTCAGCGACACCCAGCTTGATCTGTGTGCTTGTGATCTCGGAAAAGTCGAGAGTCATCGTGCTTCCGACGATCCGGCTCATGAGTGTGTTCATGACAACTTATCCCCCTCAGCACGGCAGTTGTTCGAGACGTCGCAGCAGGGCCGCGCGCTCACGTGCCGGCACACCAATGGTGAAACGGTCCAGAAACTGGTCGAAGACTTCTCGGCGACGCAGGTGATGACGGATCCTTCCAAGCAGGTCCAGCAGCGACTCCCATGCTTGTTTACCTGGCTGGGCAAGCCATCCTTCTGCTGAGAGTCGGCGATAGAGCATGGCCATACGAGGCCGCACCAGATCGGCCGGGCATGAATCCATGGCACGGTGCCATTCCTGCCGAGCCTGAGCCATGACCTCATGTTTGGTGGCAGCTGTCGCTGTCTGGATATCGCCCTCTCCACCGAGCCAAGCGGCGAGGTATGCGCCTGTGCTCTTTATGCGCAGAACAACGAAGCGCGGCTCTGGCATGGCCAGGTGGAGCGCTTCCTGCCAGCTGTTGGCGCTGATGTAGGCAGGCATCGAGCAATCCACCTGCAGCGGATAGCAAGCGACTTTCATGAGCCCATCGCCGAGGCTGTTGGACCGATCGTGATCTTTCCAGATCAGGCGGCCAGAGTCTCCCTTGCCGATGTCGGCAGCCTGTGGCTTTGCGCTACTGGTGGTATACTGGATTTGCATGTCGGCCTTCCTCTCTTTGTCGGTTTGGTTGCCGATGTGACATGCCCTCGGACTGTTGGCGCAGTCGCGGGGGCGATTTGGTTCTACGCCTTGTGGCGCTTCACATATTCCTCGAGTGCTGCACGGATCAGATCGGCGCGACGTACATCTTCGCCGGCCTTCATCCGTCGCTTTCTGACCATTTCATCCAGATCATCGCGTGTTTCCTGCCTGACCCGGGCGCTGATGTGAACCAGGTTCTCTGGCATCGTCTTTTCTCATGACCTCATTGTTGTGTTCGCGTGTTACGTGGACACATTAGCTCGAGATAAGGGGCAATGCAAGCCGTGTGGAGTGGATTAGGACGATGCGCGGTCAGCCGATAGGCGTTGCATCGGCTCGTTGCACTGCAGGGGGCTTGCGGTGGTAGCGATGACATGGCCGCTCGGCGTTCAGCCCCTGGGCTCATGCCTCGATAGAATGAGCGCCACCTTCTCAACTGCCGCATCCAGCCCTTTGTGATCGCCGCAATCGCGGAGCTCCACCAAGTCGCCCATCAGGTCGAGCAGTTGCCATCGGGTGGTGAGATCCATCACCGGGCGCGTTGTGCTTGCCGGCTGCGGCGTAGTGCTCGGCTGTTGAAAATTGATCACATCACCCATTTCTCACCTCCCCACGCACCCCTTGGTAACTTAGTAAGGTCTCCATTTTCTGGAGCCGTAAACTTTCCGAAATCGGCGCGAATGCTCCATTTTCTGGAGCGTTCCCCATCGATGGATGTGCCGCTTCGTGCAACTGCTCCATTTTCTGGAGCAACGCACTCCATTTTCTGGAGCCGGTCAGGATCGAATTCAACATGCCCATCTCCTCGGTGGTGTAATCGTGTCGGCAACATCGAGCTTGCCGGCACACGGGTCGATCGGCTGCCAGGTGATCGCGTACAAGGCGCAGCGGGCTCCTTCCCGCCCTATCACGGCATCCCTGGTTTTGATCACCAGACGACGCTCCTGGAGTTCCTTGAGGGACTTCGCGAGCGTGGTATGGGACATGCCGCCCCAGGCCTTCATCGTGGTGAGAGTGGCTGACAAATCGCCATTGTTCTTGCCGTTGTACTGGCTCAGCAGAGCCATCAGCACCTTGATGCTGGAGGGCGAAAGACCGCGGAAGTCTTCGTGCTCCATGACCACCTTGGGCAGGGCGACGTAGCCGCCCTGCCACTTGGTCTTGGCGGTGCCGCTTTTCGCCATAGGGTCAAGCCCCGCTGGCGAGGCAGTAGCGGCGGATCCACTTTCCGGGGCGGCCTGGCCACGGGTGGCGCTCTGAGGTGATGCAGTAGCCCTTCTGGCGCAGCTCTCGCACTGCTGCAGGGGCATGAGCAATCCTCAGCTGCCACTGGAGCTCCGCGGCGCTCATCGGGCCTTCCCGTAGCGCCGCTAGAACGCGGCCCATATGTGAGGTAGGATCAACTTCTGGAAGTGTTTTGGAAGTGTCCCGGTCGCCCCAACGGCCGGGATTTTTCGTTACGGTATTCATTACGCCACCCCCGCCTGCTCTTCTTCCCACGCCTCGAGGTCAGCGAGACGCCAGCGAGTGCAGCTCGGTCCTAGCTTGATGGGAGAAGGAAATATGCCTTCCCTCGCCCAGCGCCAGGGTGTTGCTCTGCCAATCTCGTACCGCTCGGCTACCTGCTTATCACTGAGCCACTTGCTGGCTGTGTGTGTTGCCTGCTCCATCTGAGTCACCTTGTCTCATCAGCTATCGACAGGCCGAGAATGGCAAGAACGGGCAGGCCGAACAGTTCGAAAGCAACAAAGAACAATTGCATTCGCTTTTTGCGAGAGGAAAAGGCATTCAATTTTGGCGCGGGTGAATTGAATGCCTACAGTTTCCGCGAGTCAGATTTGCAGGGTGTCGAGCTCGGCCGCCTTGCCTACAAGATCATCGAGGTAACCCTGTTCTTGCGCCAGACGATGGAAAAAGCCACCAACGGTCCTTGAGGGACGCATATCCAGCTCACCGAACCTTCCATCAGGGAAAAGCGCTTGAGCCATACACTTGGCGGTTATCTCCGAGCGAGTCAGGCGAGCCCACGTCTGCAGGTCTGCATAGGCAGCGGCGCGGTAATCAAAGAGTTTTCGAACCTCGGAAGGCCGAACCTTTGGCATGGTGCCCGGGTCCGAGTAGTTGGCGACAAGGTAGCGTCGAACTGCTTGTACTTCAGCATCAATAGTGGGGTGGCCCTCTAAAATCACGAGGCTGCTTCCGTCATCACCATACATTGGTATATGCGCAAACATTTCATCGCGGATTTCTTCATAGTCCCATCCGCTTTGCACGGACAGAGATCGCGCTTTTTCTTCCTCGCGGGTTATTAGAGCCGAATTCTCTTTCATGAAATTCAAAGCATCCCACAGGGTGGCCAAGTGCACTTCAGACCCAAGGCTAGAATAGTAGGCATCTCCCAATATTTCTTTTGCTGCAGCTCTGGCATACTCTGAAATTTCTTCTTCTTCACGATCCCGACTGTCGAGTGAGGCGGCCGTCTCGTGGTCATGGCGTTCATGGCGCTGTACCATCATGACAGCCATCATGGGCTCCATGTGGAAGCGCTCATATGGGGCTTGAGATGCTCGCTCTAGCTGGTCAAGCGCTGCTTCGATTTCAGAATTTGAGGCAATATATCTTCTGCCCTCGCCCTCGTACACCAGGGCCTCGGAAAATCGCCACATAAAGAATCGATCATCAATGGCATAGGCCGCTTCGTGCGGGTTTTTATCGTGCCAGTGGGTGTATGGCTCAATATCAAACCACTCGGGCAGCTGAGATACGTCGCGGATCTTCTTGACCATTGCGCTACTCCTCACGCACTCCATTTGAAGAGGCTGGCCAGTGCGGTGGAGTATCCGCACGTTCGGGAGCTACCCTAGGCCAGCCAACACGGTGCGGCTGTGCCGCCTGTGTCCCGGTCGCTTATGATGGATCTCTCGCTGAGTGAGCCGGCATCCTGACCATAAGCTGTTGCATTCGTTTCATCGTTTCACACGTCTGCCGACCGCAGCGCGACGACTTCTCCCTTTGGCTGCGGCATGTCGCAGAACCTTGCCCAGTCCTGCATCAGCTTTGCCCGCTTCTCCATCAGGTCGCCGCGGCGATAGGCTGCTTCGGCGGCGTTCTTGATCGTGTGGGCCAGGGCCATCTCGCAGACGTGATGCGGGTAGCTGGTGCGCTCGGCAGCCCAATCGCGGAACGTCGATCGGAAGCCATGAACGGTGACGTCAATCCCCATACGCTTGAGCACGGCAGCCAAGGCTGCATCGCTGAATTTGCCGCCCTTAGGGGCTGGAAAGACAAGCTCCGAATCGCGCGGCAGGCGCTTTAGCAGCGCAAGGGCTTCCTTGGAGAGCGGCACGCGATGTTCTTTCTCGGCCTTCATGCGACTCGCCGGTATGGTCCAGACGGCGTTATGCAAGTCGATCTCGGCCCAAGCAGCGCCCCGAACCTCGCCTGATCGTGTAGCGGTCAGAATGGTGAACTCCAGGGCTAGAGCAGCAACGCCCTTATGCCGGCGCAGGTTCGCCATGAACACGCCCATGTCATCGATGGGGAGCGCCTTGTGATGCTTCACCTTGGTGACCTTCGACGGCTTCGGCAAGATGGCGTCAAGGTTGCCCTTCCAGCGTGCCGGGTTGTCGCCGGAGCGATGGCCTTGAACAGTTGCCCACGCCAGGACTGCCTCGATGCGCTGTCGTACCCTGGTCATGGTTTCGGTCTTGGTTTCCCACTCAGGCTTGAGCACCCTCAGCACGTGAGCGAGATCCACGTCGCCGATGGCCATCATGCCCAGCACTGGATAGGCGTAGGTCTTGAGCGTGTTTTCCCACTGCTGGGCATGCTTGGCGTTGCGGGACTCGGCCTGCTTCTTTCTGATGACCTCCGCGGCGCATTGCTCAAAGGTGATCTCGCGGACTTGCTGGGCAAGCAACGAACTGCGGAGGGCTCGGCGCTCCGCTACCGGGTCAATGCCTTGCCGGATCTTCTCTCTCGTCTCCCTCGCGCGCTCACGAGCGGCGGCAAGCGTAGTGTCGGGGTAGCCACCAAGGCCAATGTCGCGGCGCTTGGCGCCGACGGTGGCACGTAAGACCCAGGATCGGGCGCCAGTAGCGGTTACCTGCAAGCTGAGACCAGCCACCCCACCAACAGCGTAGAAGCCGGGCCCTGTGAGCCGCTTCACCTCAAGGGCTGAGAGCTCGCGTGCCTTCTTAGGCATTTTCTGCCTCTCCCATCAATGTACCCATCAAAAAAGAAGTACTTGGATGATAGGCCACGATACTAATTCATACAAGCGATGTCAGGAAGGATGCAGGGTTATGCCATAGGTTATTGAATAATATATGATAGATAAGGCTTGGTGAGACGGCTTGAGACGCTAATTTTGAGCCGGAGAGGCGGGCTGTCCCTCCGCCACCCAGCTTACGAAAACCCGCCCTAGTGGCGGGTTTTTGCTTTGCCGTACTTTTACTCCCCTCTCAGGCGTAACTTCCAGCTCCTGCGAACAATTTTCATCTATTGCAGCGCAATATCGAGTGATAAAATAGCGGCGGTTTTCCTCCCCTACTCCATTCCAGGAACACATCCATGCCTATCGGCTTTTGTTCCCTCGCCAAGCGCCGGGGTCTCTCCCGGTGGCTGGGCATTGCCCTGCTCGCAATTCTCTCGTTACTGTTCAGCCCGTCGGTCTTTGCCGTTACGGGCAGCCTTGCCATGACTGGCTCGGCCGTCGGGTTTCTCGCCGTCATGATCTTTGTCCTGGCCTATGCGCTGGTCATGGCCGAAGAAAAGCTGCATATGCGCAAGTCGAAACCGGTGCTGGTGGCCGCCGGTTTGATCTGGGCGATGATAGGCTGGGTCTACGTTCAGGCCGGTATGCCCGAGCAGGCCGAGCACGCCTTTAGAGAGACGCTGCTCGAATTCACCGAGCTGATGCTCTTCCTGCTTGTGGCGATGACGTATATCAACGCCATGGAGGAGCGCCGCGTCTTCGACGCTCTGCGTTCATGGATGGTGCGCAGGGGTTTCAGCTACAAGCAGCTTTTCTGGCTGACGGGCGTTCTTGCCTTCCTGATTTCCCCCATCGCCGACAATCTGACCACCGCCATGCTGATGTGTGCCGTGGTTACCAAGGTAGCCGAGGGCGACAAGCGCTTCATCAACCTTTGCTGCATCAACATCGTCGTTGCTGCCAATGCCGGTGGCGCATTCAGCCCCTTTGGGGACATCACCACCCTGATGGTGTGGCAGGCGGGCATCGTACAGTTCTACGAGTTCTTCACGCTGTTGGTGCCCTCGCTGGTCAATTTCCTGATCCCCGCGGTGGTGATGAGCCTCTTCATCAACAACCGCAAGCCAGAGGGGGTCTACGAAGACGTGTGGCTGAAGCGCGGTGCACGCAGGATCATCGCCTTGTTCCTGCTCACGGTTGCCACGGCGGTCGCCTGTCACACCCTGCTTCACTTGCCGCCGGTACTGGGCATGATGACTGGACTGGGCTATCTACAGTTCTTCGGCTACTACCTGCGCCGCAGCCTGCCCGTGTCACTCGAGCGCAAGCGTGCCCGATACACCGCTCGGGGGGACGAGCGCAAGCTGGCTCAGCTGGGCAGCGTGGTACCCTTCGACGTGTTCAACCGCGTGGCACGTGCAGAGTGGGACACCCTGCTGTTTTTCTACGGCGTCGTGATGTGCGTCGGCGGGCTGGGCTTCATGGGCTACCTGGGTTTGGTGTCGGAAGCCCTCTACAACGGCTGGAATCCTACCGGGGCCAACATCGTGCTGGGGCTGGTCTCTGCGGTGGTGGATAACATACCGGTGATGTTTGCCGTTCTGACCATGCAGCCCGAAATGTCGCATGGGCAATGGCTGCTGATCACACTGACGGCCGGCGTAGGCGGCAGCGTACTGTCGATTGGTTCAGCCGCCGGGGTCGCCCTGATGGGACAGGCGCGCGGAAATTACACCTTCATGGGCCACCTGCGCTGGGCACCCGTCATCCTGCTGGGTTATGCGGCGAGCATTGCCGTACACCTGTGGCTCAACGCCTCGAGTTTTGCT
>NZ_JBYCKL010000043.1:0-102114 GCF_057473365.1 Halomonas sp. TH-94 | reverse complement strand
ATTGCCGCTCAGGTAGCGCTGGTGTTCTTCTTGCCTCTGCTGATCGGCAGCGGCGGTAACGCCGGCGCTCAGGCCGCCACGCTGATGGTGCGCGGCATGGCGACGGGGGATGTCGGGGTCAAGGATTGGGGCAAGCTGCTCGGCCGCGAGCTGTTGGTGGCCGGCGCGTTGGGTTTGACCATGGCCCTGGCGGTAGCGCCTATCGGTGTCATGCGCGGAGGCGAGGCGGTGGCGATGGTAGTGGCCATGAGCATGGTCACCATCGTTCTCTTCGGCAGCCTGCTGGGCATGTGCCTACCCTTTGTGCTCAATCGCGTTGGCTGGGATCCGGCCACGGCCTCGGCGCCACTGGTAACCACCGTAATCGATGCCTGCGGCGTGGTGATCTATTTCAGCATCGCCACGGCGATACTCACGGGACTCTGAAACGGCGAAACGATGCGCCTCGACTGGTCGCAGTCGTAGCAAGTCGGGGGAATAGGAAACGAGAAGGGCGGCCCATGGCCGCCCTTCTCGTTCATGCTGCTGCAAATGCAAAGTGGTATTGGCGCTTGCTCGGTCGTTACTTCTTGCGCTGAAAGAACGAGCGGATGGAGACGAACAGGATAACGCTGAGCAGCAGCGTAAAGGGAACGACAATCAGAGAAACGGCGGGCACGATCATGTCGGCGGCCATGGCGAACTCCTTGAGAACGGCGGGTGGGGAGTGCCGGCGCGGGGCGTCGACGAAAGGAAAATGGTATCACACGGCGCCGGCGAGTTTCAGCGAACTCGCTGCGTTACCTCCACCTCTGCCAGCCAGGGCACGTCCTTGATGCTGTCGCTAAGCTGTCGCGGCAGCATATCGAGGTCGCGGTACGACAGCCGAGCATCCAAGAACACGTCCACGCTGATCCTGCCATCCAAGTAGTGCAGGCGGTAGTGCTCGATATAAGGCCAACACGGAAGAGACGACCAGCGCTCGACCAGAACCCGATCCACCTCAGGTCTTAGTGGCAGGCCGGGAAACCGGCTGGGGTCGCCCTCGCCGGCATCGTCTTCCGGGTCGATATGAAAGGTCACGTCGCTGAGCGCGGGATAGGCCAGGCGTAGCCGGCGGCTCACCTCGTTGCCGATCTCGTGGGCCTCGGAGACGCTGATACGCGGCCCTACCACCACGTGCAGATCGACGATGGCATGGCCGGCCGATTGGCGGGTACGCAGGTCGTGAACGCCTTCTACACCGGGCACCTCGAGGGCCACCTCGTGCATGTGCTGCTGGGCATCGGCGGGCAAGGCAGTGTCGACCAGCTCGCGCGCCGATTCCCACAACAGGTCCCAGCCCACCTTGCCAACCAGCAGGCCGACGATTACAGCGGCGATGGCATCCAGCCAGCCAGCACCGAACTGGGCACCGATCAGGGCGATCAGCACCACTGCGGTGGAGAGCACGTCGGTACGTGAATGCCAGGCGTTGGCCTCGAGCAGCTTCGAGTTCACCCGCTTGGCAATGCGCATGGTGTAGCGGAACAACCACTCCTTGGCGAGCAGGGCCACAAGTGCCAACAGCATGGCCCAGAGGCCAGGAGCGGCGATCTCGGTTCCACGGAACAGGCGCAGCAGGCTCGACCAGGCGATGGCACCGGCGACGAAAATCAGCACGCTGCCCAGCAGCAGCGTGGCCAGCGTTTCGATGCGTCCGTGGCCATAATGGTGATCCTGGTCGGGCCCCTGGCGACCATAGTGCGTGGCCGCCAGGACGAAGCCGTCGGTGATCAAATCGGAGAACGAATGGATGCCGTCGGCCACCAACGCCGCCGAGCCGACCAAGGCACCCACGACGACCTTGGCACAGCCCAGAAGGCCATCCAGCCAGGCGGCGAAATAGGTGGCGCGTTTGGCGTCACGACTGTGTATGGCTTGATCGTGAGTCGAGATCATCGCTTCGAGACTCCGTTACGTCTCCGGTTGGATTTTCGCATCCTCACCGAGGCAGTTGAAGTGCCTAGGGAAGTGCTGAACAAATCGGCGAACGAGACGGTAGCGCGAACCGTAGCCAATGCTCGCGTGACATCGTAGTAGGCCGGAATCGCCACGTAATCCGAGGTCATGATCGCCCCGGCGGTGCCTTCTGCGTAGCTGGCCAGCCGCTCTTTCATCGGCATTCATTTGCTCCAGCAGTTCGCTCAGCTTCACATCGGTGAGCGAGGCGGCTATCTCCTCCTGGAGCGCCACGCTCAGATAGCCGAAGGCCTGCGCACGACGCTCCAGAGGGAGATGACGTAGCAGGGAGATGACGGTGTCGGTGTGCTCGTGCTGAACGAATTCGGCCAGGTCGGCCGGCTGCATATCGGCGATCAGGCGCTCGATGGCTTCCTGGTCGTTACGCTGCATGGCGCTGCGCAGAGAGGCAGCGAGAATGGCATAGCTCATGTCAGGCTCCTAGGCGCGCATCGGCATGCGCGCACGGGAGCTCGACTAGACCTGAGGGGTCAGGGCCGGGCGGTGTCCGCGCGCACGTATCGGTGCGGCACTGATATCTGGAAATTCCGTCGCTGTCTGTCGACTCGGAGGTTCCATAACGTCCTCGGGATAATGGGTGTCGCCGCGATTCAGCGGCGCGCGCATTCTAAGCTCACCAGCGCGCACCTGCAACATGAGGTAAATACACTCGAAATGGTAACTATGCACGGCGGACAATCGGAAAGGGGGCGTGTATTCTCTTGGCCTCCTGTCATGCATTTGCTGCGTTGCACATGCCTTGTCATCGGGAGAGTGCCGGAATGGATTGGCTTCAGGTCGTTGTATTGGCTGTGGTTCAAGGATTGACCGAGTTTCTGCCCATCTCGAGTTCCGCCCACCTGATTCTGGTGCCCGTGCTCACCGATTGGAACGATCAAGGGCTGACTTTCGACGTGGCGGTGCATCTGGGCAGCCTGGCGGCAGTAGTGATCTATTTTCGTCATGATCTGCGGCGGATGGGAGCCAGTTGGGCCAGGTCGCTGCGCGGAAGCCGTCTGGGCGAGGGCGTGGAGGATCGGGATGCCCGGCTGGCCTGGTGGGTTTTGCTGGCCACGATCCCGGTTTGCGCGGTCGGGTTCGTGTTCCATGACAGCATCAGCGTGAACATGCGCTCACCTATATTGATCGGCGTTATGCTGATCGGCTTCGGTTTGCTGCTGGGGTATGCTGACTGGAACAAGCGGGCGGGGAGAAGCGAGTATCAGCTTACCTTTCGCGATGTCATGTGGATCGGGGGAGCACAGGCCCTGGCACTGTTACCCGGGACGTCGCGCTCCGGCATCACCATGACCGCAGCGCTGCTGTTGGGTATGAGCCGTGAGGGAGCGGCGCGCTTTTCGTTCCTGCTGTCGATCCCGGTAACCGCCCTGGCTTCTGCCCTGGAGATCCACGGGCTGGTGCAGTCACCGCGCGAGATCGACTGGATGGCGATGGCGACAGGTGTGTTGCTTTCGGGGCTGAGTGCCTATATCTGCATTCACTACTTCATTGCCTTCATCAAGCGGATCGGTATGCAGCCCTTCGTTGTCTACCGCATTGTGCTGGGATTATGGCTGCTTTGGATCTTCTGGTAGCCCTACCTACCTTATCGAGGAGTCCTTTAATCATGACCTCTGTCCTGCGCCCTATGGCGGCTTTGGCCCTCTGCCTTGGGCTGCTGCTTACCGGTTGCTCCGAAAAAGACCGTCCGCTGGACTCTCCGGTGCGCCTCGAAGGAGCCATCTTCGGCTCCTTCTATCAGGTGACCATTGCCGATAGCCTGACGCAGGGCAAGGCTCAGGAACTCCATGAGGGATTGCTCGAGGTACTCGAGCAGGTCGATACGGCCATGTCCATCTATCGTGACGATTCTGAGCTGGTGGCGTTCAATCAGTCGCCGGTGGGGGAATGGCAGCCGCTCTCCAACGAGCTGATCGAGGTACTGGCCATCAGCCAGTCGGTGGCCGAGGCCAGCAATGGCGCCTTTGACGTGACCATCGGGGGGCTGGTCAATCTATGGAGCTTTGGCTCCGAGGCGCGCCCGCGAGAAGTGCCCGCCGAGGAGAGCCTGCAGGCCCGCCTCGCCGAGGTCGGGCCCGGCAGTATCGAAGTCGATGAGCCTGCCATGCAGGCGCGGCGCTTGCGTGACGTCTTTGTCGATCTCGGCGGTGTGGCCAAGGGGCACGCTACCGACCGGGTCGCGGCCTACCTGGATGGCCAGTCCATCGAACATTATCTGGTCAACCTGGGGGGCGATCTAGTTGCGCGAGGTTACCGTGACGCCGATAGTGAAGCTTGGCGAATCGGTATCGAAGCGCCGCTGGACGATCGACAGGAAGCGACTCAGATCGTTTCCGTGCGCGATGTTTCCATCGCCACGTCAGGCGATTACCGTAACTATTTCGAGGAAGAAGGCCGGCGCTTCTCGCATACCATTGACCCGCGTAGCGGCTACCCCATCGAGCACCGGGTGGCCTCGGTGACGGTGGTGCATCCCTCCAATGCCTGGGCCGATGCCTGGGCCACGGCATTCATGGTGCTCGGTGAGGAAGAGAGCCTGGCACTGGCACGCGAGCAGGATCTCAAGATCTTGCTGCTGGTACGCGATGACGAAGGCTGGACCAGCCTGGCGAGCCCGGCCTTCGCGGATCACTTCGGCGGGGAACTGAGTGATGAAATGGGTCTGGAAGTGCGCTGAACCGTCGTCTCAGAACGGTAAGCACAGCCCATGAGGAAATCACGGGAGCGCCATCAGGCCCCCGATGAACTGAAGCCAATCGAATGGACAAGGAGTCTTCGATGACCCTGGATGTGGTGGTTCTTGCCGCGGGGCAGGGCACGCGGATGCGTTCGAGCCTGCCCAAGGTACTGCATCGTCTGGCCGGCAAGCCCATGGTGAGTCACGTACTCGATACCGCCGGCAAGCTCGATGCGCAACGCCTGCATGTAGTGGTAGGGCACGGTGCCGATCAGGTGCGAGAAGCGCTGCGCGATTATCCGGTGCGTTTTGCCCTGCAGGCCGAGCAGAAGGGCACCGGCCATGCGGTGGCTCAGGCGCTGGATGGCCTGGGCAATGGCAAGGTCCTGGTGCTGTATGGCGATGTGCCGCTGATCCGTCGCGAGACCCTTGCGGAACTGTTGGCGCAAGTCAGCGAGTCGCGTATGGGTCTGTTGACCGTGACCCTGGAAGACCCCAGCGGTTACGGTCGTATCCTGCGTAACGACCGTGGTGAAGCGGTGGCCATCGTCGAACAGAAGGATGCCAGCGAACAGCAGCTGGCGATTTGCGAATGCAACACCGGCATCATGGCAATGACCGCAGCACAATTGAAGCGCTGGCTGCCCCGCCTCTCTGCCAACAACGCTCAAGGTGAATACTACCTGACCGACGTCATCGCCATGGCGGCCGACGAAGGGGTTGCCATTGCCACGTCTCAGCCCGTCGATGCGATGGAAGTGGAGGGTGTCAATAACCGGCTTCAGATGGCTCGCCTGGAGCGCGCTCATCAATTGCACATCGCCGAGCAGCTCATGGTCGGTGGGGTGGCGCTGCTCGACCCTTCTCGCCTCGACGTGCGTGGTCAGCTCAATTGCGGGCACGACGTGGAGATCGACGTCGGCTGCGTGTTCGAGGGCAACGTGGAGCTGGGCGAAGGCGTGCGCATCGGTCCCCACTGTGTGATTCGAGACAGCCATATCGGTGCCGGAACCGTCGTCGAGCCTCATAGCGTAATCGACGGCAGCGTGGCGGCCGGACACAACCGCATCGGTCCCTTTGCTCGGCTGCGCCCCGGTACACGCCTGGCGGTGGGCGCCAAGGTCGGCAACTTCGTCGAGACCAAGAATGCTGAAGTGGGCGAGGGCAGCAAGATCAATCACCTCAGCTATGTCGGCGATGCGCGGCTGGGACGTGGCGTCAACGTCGGGGCGGGCACCATCACGTGCAACTACGATGGCGCCAACAAACATCATACCGACATTGGCGACGATGCCTTCATCGGTTCCAACACTGCCCTGGTGGCACCGGTGAGCGTTGGCCGTGGAGCCACGGTTGGGGCCGGCTCGACCATCAGCAAGGATGTACCCGATAACGCCCTGGCCGTTTCTCGTGGGCGCCAGATCGGTAAGGCTGACTGGCCGCGACCGGCCAGGAAGAACGCAGACTGAAGCTAGCGCGAGGAGTCGTTATGTGTGGAATCGTCGGTGCCGTTGCCGAGCGCAACGTGGAAGGGATCCTGCTGGAAGGCTTGAGGCGCCTCGAGTACCGGGGCTACGATTCGGCCGGCATGGCCGTGATCGACCCTTCCGGTGAGCTTCAGCGACGCCGTGCGCTGGGCAAGGTGGCCGCGCTCGAGGCAATACTCGATGAGGCGGCCCTGCCGGGGCGCTGCGGCATCGCTCATACCCGTTGGGCCACCCACGGCAAGCCCAGCGAGGAGAATGCCCATCCGCATCAGTCGGGCAACCGGCTGGCGGTGGTGCACAACGGCATCATCGAGAACCACGAGCCGCTGCGCCGCGAGCTCGTGGCAGGTGGCTACGATTTCACCTCGCAGACCGATACCGAAGTAGTGGCGCATCTGCTGGAGCGTGAGTACCGCCAGGGAGACGGCCTGCTCGCTGCCGCCCAGCGGGTATTGGCAGATCTGGAAGGGGCCTATGCTCTGGCCGTGGTACATGCCGCTGAGCCCGGTGTCATCATCGGGGCGCGCAAGGGCAGCCCGCTGGTGGTGGGCGTGGGTATCAACGAGGCTTTCCTGGGCTCCGACCCGCTCGCGCTGCTGCAGGTTACCGATCGCTTCATCTACCTGCAGGAAGGCGACGTCGTTCGGCTTTCCGACGGGGGGCGAATCGAGATCTTCGATGCACAGGGCCAAGCCGTGCAACGTGAGGTACTCACTTTCGAGCACGGCGATGGCGCCGCCAGCAAGGGCGACTATCGACACTTCATGCAGAAGGAGATCTTCGAGCAGCCGGAGGTGATCGCAGCGGCCCTGGAAGGGCGCCTGGGTGAGCGTTCGGTACCGGTGGAATGTTTCGGTCCCGACGCCGAGTCGCTGTTCGGACGGGTCGCCCAGCTCCATATCGTCGCCTGCGGTACCAGCTACCATGCCGGCCTGGTGGCCCGCTACTGGATCGAGCGCTACGCCGGGATCCCGGTGCAGGTCGAGGTGGCCTCGGAGTACCGTTATCGTACCGTGGTGGTACCCGAGAACACGCTTTTCGTCACCCTGTCGCAGTCCGGTGAAACTGCCGATACGCTGGCGGCGCTGCGCTTTGCCCGTGAGCGGGGCTATCTTGGCAGTCTAGCCATCTGCAACGTGCCGGGTAGCTCCCTGGTTCGGGAATCCGACCTGACGCTGATGACCCGGGCCGGCCCCGAAATCGGCGTGGCCTCGACCAAGGCTTTCACCACCCAGCTTACCGCTCTGATGCTGCTGACGCTGGCCCTTGGCCGGGTCAAGGGCCTGGCGGAAGAGACCCAGGCGGAGCTGGTGGCCGGCCTGCGCACCTTGCCGCAGCTGGTGAGCCAGGTGCTGAACTTGGATGGAGCGATCGAGACACTGTCGACGGCCTTCGCCGAGAAGCACCACGCCCTGTTCCTGGGGCGCGGCGCACATTTTCCCATCGCCCTCGAAGGTGCCTTGAAGCTCAAGGAAATTTCCTATATCCATGCCGAGGCCTACCCGGCCGGTGAACTCAAGCACGGCCCGCTGGCGCTGGTGGACAGTGAGATGCCGGTGATCTCGGTGGCACCCAACGATGAGCTACTCGACAAGTTGAAGTCGAACCTTCAGGAGGTGCGCGCCAGGGGGGGAGAGCTCTACGTCTTTGCCGACGAACGGGTCGGCCTCGACGAGGAGGACGGCGTCAGAGTCCTGTTTCTTCCACACGTCCACGAGGCTTTGGCACCGATCCTATATACCGTGCCGCTGCAGCTGCTCAGCTACCATGTGGCAGTGCTCAAGGGCACCGATGTCGACCAGCCGCGTAACCTGGCCAAGTCGGTAACGGTGGAATAAAACCGGCGTGAGTAATCTTACGTTTCCCGTTTCCTGTCGTTAAACTTCGCGTTTGAAATCCAGCAGCAATAGGCATCGCTTATTGCTGCTTAATTTTAATTAAACGAAGAACGAGAAAAGGATATCGACGTGGGGAAAGGACAGAAACGCAAGGGAAGCCTCCTGAAAAGATCAGTGCTGGTCATCGTCGGCTTGATGATCATGGCTGGCCTGGCAGCTCCTTATTGGCTGGGTCAACAGATCGAGCAGAAGTACGCCGATTATCTTCAGCAGTTGCAGCGTTTTGGCTATATCCAGATTGAGAACCAGACTTATGAGCGGGGCTGGTTCGAGGCACGTGCCCGTTATGAACTCACTATCGAGCCGGAGTTTTCTCAGGCGTACGAAGGGCTTCTCAGCGCAAACATGGGCCTGGAGTTCGAGGGAGAACCGTTGAGGGTCGCCGTCGACGATCGTATCACCCACGGCCCCTTCGTTGGCGCCCTGGCCACGTTCGAGGGTCGAGCCGAGGCGTCGGGCTGGCTGTTCGAGCAAGCCATCCAATTGGAAGAGCAAGCGGCTTTCTCACGCTATGCTGGCAGGGTCGGTTTCGACCGGGTAGTACGGGGCACCTGGGAGCCCATGACGGTAACGCTGGTCGCGGGTCCGTTGCTCAGCGATGCCGGTCTCGAGATGCGCTACGAGGCCGATTACCAGGGCGGTGAGTTCCGCTTCGACCCAGGCACGGGAGAGTATCGCAATACCAACCGGTTGGGGCGGGCGCGCTTGGTGGAACCCTCGGCCGTGCATGTCTTCGAGGGCTCCACTACCCATCTCGTGGCTGCCTTTCCCCAGGGCGTCCTGCGCGAAGTCACGTTGCGCTCGGACGATGCGCCGATGCTGACGGAGAGCCGTGATCCGCAGCAGGCGGGCAGCTCCCGGATCGAAGGGCAGAACGTCGAGGCCAGGTTCCTGTTCGACGACCAGGGGCGCTTCGAAGACCTTGCCGTGCATTTCGAAATGCAGGGCCTCGAATCCGAAGCGCCCGAGCTCAATCTGACGATGAATGGTCTGGCGGTCGATATCGCTGCAGCCCGCCAGGGCGGTGACAGCTGGTATGGTCAACTGGGCCTCAGCCTCGATGGCATGGCGGCACGTGAGCAGAACTCGCCGGGCTTTAGCGCCCAAAGCGCCAATTTCCGCCTGGCGCTGGAGCCGCAGTCCGAGTCGCACTTTCAGGTAGCCCAGCTGTGGTCCGCCAATGATTTACGGATCCAGGGTATGGAAGAACCCATCGCGTTTCATGTCGAGTCGAGTTACAGGCAACTGCCGCGTGCCGAGTACGAGACGCTGTGGAGCCTGATCTACGAAGCCATTGCCAGCTTCCGTTGGGACGACCCCGACGCCCTGCTGCCTATTTTCCAACGCATGGCAGAGACCGGTGAAGCGCTGATGGCGGGCCGCTCCGTCCTCACCTTCAAACCGGCGTCGTTCAGCATCGGCGATGCGGATATCGAGCTGGAGCTGGAAGCCGATCTGTTGCTGCGAGACCTCGCCGATTTCGATGAAAGCCACCTGCTCGATCCGGAGAATCGGCTGGAACTCAACGTCAACGCTTCCGCCATGCTGCTTCACAGGGTGGCCCGCGAGTCGCTGCGCCAGCAGTACAACGGGATGCTTTCTGGCAATGAACTCGATGCAATGGCCAAGGACGTGGTTGCCGGCGGCGTGGAGCCGATGCTCGAGCTTGGTGTCATTCGCCGTGAAAAAGACGGACGCTACACCTTGAACCTGCAGCTACAGGATGGACAACTGCTGATGAATGGCGAACCCGGCGAGTGGTTGTTGGGACAGTTTTGAGCCATCTTGGAGAACCCTGGTAGGGGAATCGGGTGGAGCGCTCAGCGCTCCACCCAGCCACGGCGGATAAGCGGAGCGAACAGCAGGTGATAAAGCCGCATGGCCACGCGGTGATAAAAGGGCAGGATCAGCCAGCTGCGGCTGATGCCGACCAGCGTGGCCATGGCAGCGGCGAGCAGCAGCGCGCCGAGCATGTCCTGAGGGAAATGCACCCCGAGGAAGACCCGCGCCCAAGCTACGGGAAGGGCCAGAAGCAGCAGATAGCGCCCGATACGGCGGGTACCGCCATGCAGCAGCAGACTGAAGGCCATGGTCAGCATGATGGTGGCATGGTTGCTGGGAAATGCCGGGGTGGGGGCATGTTCGAGAAATGTCGCCCCGATAGGCATCATGAACGGCCGGGGTGTCGGCCATAGCCAGCCAATCAACCAGCTCGCCGCCAGGGCAAACAGGGTGGCGATGAAAGCCTCCAGTAGCGGACGCTTGAGGCGATCGCTGCCGCGCAGCCAGCCGATGACCAGCAGGGCCGGCACCAGCCAGATCAAATAGACCGCGAAGAGTTCTGCCATCAACAGCAGACGTGGGTCACTGTCGGGTGTCGCATTGAGCCGGGCGAAAAGGGTTAGATTGAGCGTCGATTCCATGAACGTAGGCGCACTGGGGCGCTTCCTTGTTGATCTTCTGGCGGGCAGCTTATGCTGCCACTCGTCACGCGGCGTTTCCGATTAATTTTGTTACAGGAGTATGACAAGCTTGTCCAGACTGTATCTCGGTTTGGCCATGTGGGCCAATTCCGACTGGTGTGGCTCGCTGTATCCGCCCTATGCCGGTCAGCGGGACTGGCTTGCCGACTATGCCAAGGTATTTTCTGCGGTTGAGGGCAACACCACCTTTTATAGCGGTGCGCCAAAGAGCGAAACGGTAGCGAGCTGGTCGCATCAGGCACCCGCTCACTTCCGCTTCTGCTTCAAGCTACCGGCGGCGCTCACCCACGAGCGTCGTCTCGAGGATGTCGAGGAGGACTTCGATACCTTCATCGCCTCGCTCGAGCCGTTACACGATCGTCTGGGGCCGCTGCTTGTCCAGTTGCCTCGGGATTTCGGATCTGCCGAGCTGCCTCGGCTTGAGAAATTGCTGGCGCGATGGCCTGCGGGCATGCCTTGCGCGGTCGAGGTCCGACACCCCGAGTTTTTCCACAAGGGCGAGGCCGAAGTTGCCTTGAACCGCCTGTTGATAAGTCATGGTGTCAACCGTGCAATGCTTGACGTACGTGCCCTGTTTTCAACGACCTCGGAAGGCAGCCCGGCGCTGGCCCAGGCGCAGCAGGAAAAGCCAAGAAGCCCATTACACGTGCTTTCCACGGGCGAGCAGCCGCTGATTCGCTTTATCGGTCATCTCGACGAGTCGATCAACCTGGCCTACTTCGAGCCTTGGATCGCCCAGCTCAAGCTGTGGATAAATCAGGGGAAAACCCCTTTTCTCTTTGTGCATACAGCTGACAACCGTGCAGCCCCGCAGTTGGCCCGGCGGCTCTATCAGGCCCTTGCCGAGCACAGCGAGCAGCCGCCGCTAAACGACTTTGCCGGCGAACGGCAAACGACGCTGTTCTGACTTCCCTTCGTTGCTGGCCTTCGGCCGTATGATCGGATAGATTTGCCGCTATTCGGTGCAATTACCCATCTATCTCCTGGTTTTTGCGCTTGAGGCAGATCAACAATCGGATACATAACAATAGGGTGACTCATGTCTAAACTCGTCCATGCGCAGTGGTCATCGAAGATGACCTTCGTGCTAGCGGCGGCCGGTTCGGCCGTGGGACTAGGCAATATCTGGCGCTTCTCCTACATGGTGGGAGACAACGGTGGCGCCGCTTTCGTACTCGTATATCTCGCTTGCGTGGCAGTCGTCGGTCTGCCCGTACTGGTCGCCGAGTGGCTTATCGGGCGGCGCGGTCAGAAGAATCCGATCAATTCCATGGCGGAGCTTGCCGCCAAGAACGGCCAGAGCAAGGCGTGGGCGCTGGTGGGAGTGAGCGGGGTGCTGGCGGCGTTTCTTATCCTTTCCTTCTACAGCGTGATCGGCGGCTGGTCGCTCTCCTATACCCTGGGCTCGGTTACCGGTTCCTTCACCGGCCAGGATGCCGATGGCGTGGGCGCCATCTTCGAGGGACTGCTGGGCAGCCCCGTCGTGCTGCTGCTGTGGCACACTGCTTTCATGGCCTTGGTGGTATGGATCGTGGCTCGCGGCGTGACCAAGGGGCTGGAAGGGGCGGCTCGCACCCTGATGCCGGCACTGGTGCTGCTGATGATCGTCCTGGTGGGTTACGGCATGACCACCGGTCATTTCGGCGAAGCCCTGGCCTTCATGTTCCGTCCGGACTGGAGCGCGCTCTCAGGCGATGTGGTACTGGCTGCCATGGGCCAGGCCTTCTTCACCCTGTCGCTGGGCATGGGCATCATGATGGCCTACGGCTCCTACCTCGGTGAGGACGTCAATCTGCTGGGCACCGCGCGCACGGTGATCCTTCTGGATACCGGCATCGCCCTGCTGGCTGGTCTGGCGATCTTCCCCATCGTTTTTGCCAACGGCCTCAGCGCAGGCGAGGGGCCGGGGCTCATTTTCGTTACCCTGCCCCTGGCTTTCGGCAACATGACCGGTGGCATGCTGCTGGGCCTGATGTTCTTCCTGCTGCTGACCTTCGCTGCCCTGACCTCGGCCATTTCGCTGCTCGAGCCGGTAGTGGAATTCGTCGAGGAGCGCACTCCGCTGACACGGGTCATGGCGACCCTGACGAGTGCTGCAGCAGTGTGGCTGTTGGGCATTGCGGCGCTGATGTCGTTCAATGTCTGGCCCGAGCCAGTGATGTTCGGGCTCAACGTGTTCGACCTGCTGGATACCTTCACCAGCAAGATCCTGCTGCCGTTGACCGGGTTGGGAGCCATCGTCTTTGTCGCCTGGTGCCTCGATCGAGGCAGTGTCGCGGCCGAGCTGAATCTTACGGGTGGTAGCGAGCAACTGTGGCAGGCAGTGGCACGCTATGTGGCCCCGCTGGGGGTCATCGCCGTGTTCATTCACTCCCTTCTGGGGTGACGAACCTTGCAAGCCCCGCCTGGTGCGGGGCTTGATCGAACCTGCTGTCCGGTCGCTTGCGGGTGACCGTTCAGTGTTTCTCGTCGTCGATCAGATCGGCGATATCACGCTCCAGCTGCTTGAACTCCTGGTGCAGCTCTATGCCGCGGCGCGCACGCAGATTGCGCTGGGCGGCGCTTCGGGAGCGCTTTTCGTGCTCGGCGACGTTGATGCTCATGAAGATGTCAAGAAGCTCGTTCTTGACGGAAGTGACGCGTTCGACCTTACTCATGATCGACTCTCCCTTCTTCTTCTGTGTCTTATCTTCGTCCGTACCGCAAGATCAAAATCACAGCATCTTTACTATACCCTACTTGACAGATTAATGACGACGTGGGCTATTCCACGCTGCAAGCGAATCTCCCCCAAGCGAGTCAGGATCAGGCATACTGAGATTTTGCGTTCGTCAACCAAGGAGTAAAGCGTGAGCCGCGCCCTGTTCGATGAAATGAGACGCCGCATGGAGCATTTCCGCCGCTCCGAGCAGAAGGTGGCGCGTTTCGTGCTACGCAATCCCGATGAAGTTATCCACATGCGTATCGTCGACCTGGCTACCGAGGCCAAGGTCAGCGAACCCACCGTAGTGCGCTTCTGCCGCGCGCTGGGCTGCAACGGATTTCAGGACTTCAAGCTCAAGCTGGCGCAGATGCTGGCCTCGGGCAGCCAATTCGCCCAGTTCTCGATGAACGATGACGACTCCGTCGCCGAATTCTCCCAGAGCATCTTCGACTCCACCGTCGGCACCCTGCTGTCGGTGCGCGATCGTCTCGACAACGATGCCTTGAGTCGGGCGATCCAGGCCCTGGCCATGGCCAACCGGGTCGAGTTCTATGGCTTCGGTGCTTCTGGTGCGGTGGCCTTCGACGCCCAGCACAAATTCTTCCGCCTGCAGATTTCCACCGCCGCCTATGCCGACCCGCACATGCAGAACATGTCGGCGGTGACCCTCAAGGAGGGAGATGTGGTGGTGGCGATCTCCCAGACCGGGCGTACTCGCGCCCTGGTGGCCAGCGTGCGTCTGGCCCGTGAGGCCGGTGCTACGGTGATCGGGCTGTGCCCGAGCGGTTCGCCGCTCTCCGAGGAGGTCACCCTGCCGCTCTACATCGACGTGCACGAGGATACCGAGATCTATACGCCGATGAGTTCCCGTGTGGCGCATCTGGTACTGGTCGACGTGCTCGCGGTGGGCGTGGCCAAGACCCGCGGGCCGAGACTCGCCGAGCAGCTCAAGGCGGTGAAGAAAAGCCTGACGCCGCTGAGGTTCCCCGAACAGGAAGGCAAGCCTTGAAGTGAGCGCCGCCGCTCGCCTCACTGATTGGGCTGGCGGATATGCTAAGCTGGGCGATCAATTTTCCAGCGGCAGACCCCTTCCATGGATGACGTCACGGCGATTCTCGATCAGTTGAACCCGGCCCAGCGTGAGGCGGTGAGTGCCCCGCAGGGCAACATGCTGGTGCTGGCCGGCGCCGGCTCGGGCAAGACCCGTGTCCTGGTGCATCGCATTGCCTGGTTGATGCAGGCCGAGGGGCTGTCGCCCTATGCCGTGCTCGCCGTGACCTTCACCAACAAGGCGGCGCGCGAAATGCGTACGCGCCTCGAGGCGCTGCTGGGGCTGTCGCTGCGCAACGTCTGGGTCGGTACCTTCCACTCCATTTCTCATCGCCTGCTGAGAACTCACTGGCAGGATGCGCGCCTGCCGCAGCACTTCCAGATCATCGACTCCGACGACCAGTTGCGACTGGTCAAGCGCCTGCTCAAGGACCACCGGATCGACGACGAACGCTTCCCCCCGCGCCAGGTGCAGTATTTCATCTCCGGCTGCAAGGAGGAGGGGCTGCGCCCGCATCAGGTGGACGTGCATGGCGATGCCTACATGGCTCAGATGGTCGAGCTTTACGAGCGCTATCAGCTGACCTGCGACCGCGGCGGCCTGGTCGACTTCGGCGAGCTGCTGCTACGGAGCCTGGAGCTGCTGCGCGACAATCCGGCACTGCTGGCTCACTACCAGGAGCGCTTCGCCCACGTGCTGGTCGACGAGTTCCAGGATACCAACACCCTGCAGTATGCCTGGCTCAAGCTGCTCACCGGTTCGAAGACGCCGATGACCGTGGTCGGCGACGACGATCAGTCGATCTACGGCTGGCGCGGAGCGCGGATCGAGAACATTCGCCGCTTCGAACGCGAGTTCGCCGAGACCAAGACGGTACGGCTGGAACAGAATTATCGCTCTACCAGCGCCATCCTCGATGCCGCCAACGCCTTGATCAGCCACAACGCCGAACGTATGGGCAAGGAGTTGTGGACGGCGGGCGCTCGCGGTGAGCCGATCTCGGTGTATGCCGGGTTCAACGATCTCGACGAGGCTCGTTTCATCGTCGACAGCATCAAGGAGAAGGTCGATGAGGGCTACCGGCGCCGCGACGTGGCCATCCTCTACCGCTCCAACGCTCAGTCCCGGGTGCTCGAGGAAACGCTGATCCGCCAGGGCATGCCCTATCGCATCTACGGTGGCCACCGCTTCTATGAACGCCTTGAGATCAAGAACGCTCTGGCCTACCTGCGGCTGCTGCTCAACCGCGACGACGATGCGTCGCTGGAGCGCATCATCAATGTTCCGCCACGCGGCATCGGCACCCGTACCGTGGAGCAACTGCGCGAGCATGCCCGCCTCACCAGTGTCTCGCTGTGGCAGGCCCTGCACGACGGCTTGGCCGACGGCTCTCTGAAAGGTCGAGCCGGTGCTTCGCTGCAAGCCTTTGCCGATCTCATCGACGGTCTCGACAATGACACCGCCGGCATGTCGCTGCACGAAATCATCGCCCATGCCAACGAGATCTCCGGGTTGATCGAGCACCACCGCAACGAGAAGGGTGAGAAGGGGCAGGCCAGGGTCGAGAACCTGGAAGAGCTGATCAATGCCGCTCGTGCCTTCACCCAGGGCGAATCCTTCGAACCACCCGAGGCGGGTGAGGGCGCCGTAGCGCTGGAGGCCTTCCTGGCCGAGGCGGCGCTGAATGCCGGCGAACACGAAGCTGATGAGTTCGAGGATAGCGTGCAGCTGATGACGCTACACTCGGCCAAGGGGCTCGAGTTCCCGGTGGTATTCATCGCCGGCGTCGAAGAGGGGCTATTCCCCCACAAAATGTCACTGGAAGAGCCCGGCCGCCTCGAGGAAGAACGCCGTCTCTGCTACGTGGGCCTGACCCGCGCCATGCGCAAGCTCTATCTTACCCACGCTGAGATTCGTCGCCTGCACGGCAAGGAGACCTTTCAGCGGCCGTCGCGCTTCCTGCGCGAGATACCCGCCGAGTATCTCGAGGAGGTGCGTCTGCGCGGCCAGATTTCGAGGCCAGTGACGGCTTCGCGCCCGGCGGTGGGGCTGTCGCGTCAGACCTCGGTCGATCCCGGGGGCGATCTACCCAGCCTGAGCCTGGGTCAGCGGGTGCAGCATCCCGTCTTCGGTGAGGGCGTGATTCTCAACGCCGAAGGCGAGGGGGCGCGTGCCCGGGTGCAGGTCAGCTTCGAGGGCGAAGGGGACAAGTGGTTGGTGCTAGGGTTCGCCAAGCTCACCCCACTGTAGGGATACGTTGACGTCTACGTCAAAAGGCGTGCTTGCTGCCAAAATTGGCTTTAAGCATACTCACAGGCGGACACATCGCGCTGAGCTTGATAAGACGCGACTCAGAACAACCACCCGGAGTCATGCACGCATGCAACGCCGTAAATTTCTCAAGACCGTCGGCATCGGTGCCGCCGGCGTCGCCGCCGCGCCTTTCGTTTCCACTGCCAAGGCGCAGGACACCATCACCTGGGACATGGTCACCTCCTGGCCGACCAACTTCCCTGCCCTGGGCACAGGTGCCAACGAGTTCGCTCAGCGCATCGAACAGCTCTCCAACGGTCGTATGCGTATTCGCGTACACGGCGCGGGCGAGCTGGTACCGGCAATGGAGGTGTTCGACGCCGTTGCTGCCGGCACTGCCGAAATGGGCCATTCCGCTGCCTACTACTGGCGTGGCAAGGTGGCCGCATCGCAGTTCTTCACCGCCGTGCCCTTCGGCATGAACACCACCGAAATGAATGCGTGGCTCTATCATGGCGGCGGCCAGGAGCTGTGGGACGAGATCTACGCCAAACACAACCTCAAGCCGTTCCCGGTAGGCAACACCGGCGCGCAGATGGCCGGCTGGTTCAAGCGCGAGATCAACTCCCTGGCCGACATGCAGGGCATTCGCCTGCGTCTGCCGGGCCTGGCCGGCGAGGCCATGAACGGTATCGGCGTGACCACGGTGAACATGCCGGGGGGAGAGATCTTCACTTCGATGCAGACCGGCGTACTCGATGCCGCCGACTGGGTCGGACCCTATAACGATATGGCTTTCGGGCTGCATCAGGTGGCGGACTACTACTACACCTCTCCGTGGAACGAGCCCACCGCCGTGCTCGAGGGTACCGTCAACCTGGACGCCTGGAACGCTCTGCCCGACGACCTCAAGGACGTGGTGCGCGAAGCGGCCAAGGCCTCCAACCTGAGCATGATCAGCGAGTTCGCCTATCGCAACGCTCAGGCCCTGGCCACACTGGTGGAAGAACATGGCGTTCAGCTGCGTTCCTTCCCGCAGGACGTGATCGAGGCGTTGTACGAATCCTCGCAGCGGGTCATTCAGCAGCAGGTGGAAAATGACCCCGACTCGGCCAAGGTCTACGAATCATATAGCGCCTTCCAGGCGCTGCTGCGCCCGTTCAGCGACGTGGGTGAGTTCGAATACCTGAAGACGCGTGACACCGTCGTCACCTGATCGGCGAGAGTAATACCGTAACGAGGGCGCCCGGTGGCGCCCTCGTTGCGTTGTGAGGTCACCCGGCCTGGCGTACTGCGCGGATGCGCCCCTTGTCGTCGAGCGCCACCATCACGAAGCGGGCTTCGGTCACCTTGTGGAGTTCGCTATTCTCACGTTCTTGAGGCTGGCGAATCCATACTTCGACGTCGATCTTGATCGAGCTGTGGCCGATTTCGCGCACCGCGGTGAAGATATTGACCATCGAACCGACTCGTACCGGACACAGGAAATCCATGGTCTCGATGGCGACGGTAGCGGTGCGGCCGTGAGCCTCACGTCCCGCAGCGAGTTCGGCGGCCTGATCCATGTGGCTTACCAGCCAGCCTCCGGGAATGTCCCCATAGAGGTTGGTATCCTGCCGGTTGGCCAGTAGTTTGAGAGTCAGTTGTCCCTGGGGAGCGGGAACATCGTCGAGGTCGGTCATGGAATGTCGTAAGCTCGGCTTGTTGTTGTGGGTGGCGGTATTGCGTTGCAGCGATAGCAGAGCGCCATCTTATACGCCAAGCTCTGCCCTCACCAGCGCTGCAGCGAGCCGGCCTGAGCGATATGCTGCCTAGCACCCGTAAGGAGTCCATTATGATCGCTTCCGGCAAGACCCTGAGCCGGCCCAGGCTGCTGCAAGGTTGCATGGCGTTCGTGCTGGCATTGGTGATGGCCAATGCCCAGGCCGATGAGCCACTCGGCACGCTGGGTATCGTGGGGTCGGACACCATGGCCGGGCTGATGCTGCGCTGGGGCGAACAGCTCAGCGAGCAACACCCCGGCATTCGCTTGCAACTCCAGGCCGGCGGCTCTGCCAGTGCGCCACCGGCGTTGGTGGCCGGCACCACGCGTCTCGGGCCGATGTCACGACCGATGAGCGAATCGGAGCGTCAATCCTTTATCGAGCGGCAGGGTTATGCGCCGGTGGAAGTGGAGGTGGCGCGGGACGCCTTGGCGGTCATCGTGCACCGCCACCACTTGCTCGAGTCGCTGCGCCTCGATGAGCTGGACGCTATCTTTTCGACCTCGCGGCGCTGCGGTGCCGACCAGGCCATTGTGCGCTGGGAGCAGCTGGGTATTGCTGGCCGAGCGGGACAGATCGAACTCAACGGACGCAACCCTGCCTCCGGCAGCTTCGGCCTGTTTCGCCAGCAGGCACTCTGTGGCGGAGACTACAGCCCCCGACTCAACGAGCATCCGGGGTCGGCGGCGGTGGTGGCAGCGGTGACCGAGAGCCTGGAAGCCATTGGTTATGTCGGCCTGAATCATCTGACACCTGGTGTGAAGCCGCTTTCCATTGAAGACCGCGATGGCCGTCTGCATTTTCCGCACGCCGAACCGGTCCGCCAGGGTGAGTATCCGCTGGGTCGTGCGCTCTATCTCTATGTCAATCTACCCCCCGATGACACGCTTTCCGGACCGGAGCGGGCTCTGCTGGAACTGGTACTGTCCCCGCAGGGGCAGCAGACGGTGGTGGAGCTGGGTTTCGTCGCGCTGTCTGAGCGACTGCTGAAGGACCAGCGCCTGCGTTTGGGGCTCGACCCGCTACCTTGAGGCTGTCACGCAATTGTCATCAAGCCGCTATAGGCTGCCGAACATGATAGAACCCTCACGTCTTCATTCCGCTACCCGATCTCCCTGGCGCCGATGGTTCGATCGGCTGGCCACGGGGATGATTGCTGCGGGCGGCATTGGCGTGATCCTCGCCCTCATGGCGATAGGTGCCTTTCTCGTCGTCGAGGTGCTGCCGGCGCTGCTTGGGGGGAGGCTGGAGGCGCAGCGGGTGCGTACCGCCCTGACGCCAATGGCCTGGGGAACGCTGAAGGCGGCGCTGTGGGCCATGGTCTTTGCCGTGCCCTTGGCACTGGGGGCCGCCATACATTCCGCGTTGTTCATGACCCAGCGACTGCGCAGCCGCATGAAGCCCACCCTGGAGATGATGGAAGCCATGCCGGGGGTGGTGGTCGGCTTCGTGGCCGGCCTGATCCTGGCCCCCTGGGTCGAGCGCCATCTGGCCGGAGCGCTGACACTTCTGCTGATGCTGCCTCTGGGGGTGCTGCTTGCGGCCGGCGTGTGGCGCCGGCTGCCGTCTCTCTGGCGGCGGCAGCTGCCGCTGTCTCGTGCCGGGCTGTGGCTGGTCCCTTGGCTGTTGCTGCTGGTGCTGATGACCTTTTGGCTATCGCCCGGGGTCGAGAGGCTGCTGTTCGACGGCAATCTACGCCTCTGGCTGGATCGCGAACTGGGCCTCGATTACGCCACACGCAACGCCATGATCGTGGGCCTGGCCATGGGCTTTGCCGTGATGCCAAGCATCTATGCCCTGGCCGAGGATGCCCTTTCAGGCGTGCCCGGACGACTTGGCGAGGGTGCTCACGCGCTGGGAGCGACGCGCTGGCAGACCCTGTGGCGGGTGGTGCTGCCGGCGGCGTCGCCCGGCATCTTTGCGGCCGTCATGATCGGCGCCGGACGGGCCGTGGGCGAAACCATGATCGTGCTGATGGCCAGTGGTAACGCTGCCCTGATGAGCTTCAGTCCGTTCGAGGGCATGCGTAGCATGGCGGCAGGAATCGCCGTCGAATTGCCCGAGGCCGTGCCCGGCAGTGAAGCCTATGCGCTGCTGATGCTGGCGGCACTGCTGCTGTTTCTGTTTACCTTCCTGGTCAATACCCTGGCCGAAGTGGTGCGAAGCCGTCTGCGGCGGCGCTATCGCTGGATCGGTGGTGGCGCCGCATGAGCAGGTATTCGCCAATTAGTGCCTGGCTGCCCTTCTCGCAGCGGCGCCTGCCGCGAACGGAGGGGCCATGGGCCTGGCTGGCCGCGGGCAGCGTGGCGCTGTCGCTACTGATGCTGGGTGGTTTGCTGTTATTGCTTGCTACTCGCGGCCTGGGGCACTTCTGGCCGGCGTCAGTCGTGCTGGTCGAACTCGATGACGGTCGCATGCTTGCAGGCCGCGCCGTACGCGAGCTACCGCTGGGGGGAGAGGCCGGGCGAGAGCGACTCTATTTCACCGGCAATCGCGACCTCGATGGTCATGTGTGGCACTGGCTGCCGGTCGATGCCATCGTGGCCAGCGAGCGACCTGCCGATCTGGTGGTGCTGGAGCGCCGTCGACACGGCCATTTCATCGGTCGGCTGCTAGCAGTGGGTGAAACCGATAGCCTGCCGATCGCCCAGACCCAGGAAGCGGCCTGGGCCAGCCTGCAGGAACAGCTGACCGCGCTTCACGACCTGCGCGGCGAGCGCGAGCGATTGCGCAGGGAACTGCTGCGGCCGCTGATCCGGCGACTGGACGACAGGCCGGACGACACGGCAGCACGCCAGGCGCTGGCCGAAGCCAACGAGCGCGTGCGTCAGCTGCAGCAGGCCATGCGCAACCGAGTGGCGCTGCTCGAAAGCGCCGATGGCCGCCGGCTGGTCCAGCCGCTCGATGATGTGCTTCGCGCCTGGCAACCCAACGGCATGTCAATCGGTGAGAAAGTAGCGGCCTGGGCGCAGGGGGTCTGGCGTTTTCTCTCCGAGGGGCCGCGGGACGGCAATACGGAGGGGGGAGTATGGCCGGCCATCTTCGGAACCGTGCTGATGGTGCTGCTGATGTCGCTACTGGTCACGCCCTTCGGCGTGCTGGCGGCGGTCTATCTCAACGAGGTGGCGCATCAGGGACGGCTGACCAATCTCGTGCGCATCGCCGTGCGCAATCTGGCGGGGGTGCCTTCGATCGTCTATGGCGTGTTCGGTCTGGGGGTATTCGTCTACGGTATCGGTGGCTCACTGGATGAATGGTTCTTCAGCGAATCGCTGCCTTCGCCGACCTTCGGTACCGGGGGGCTGCTGTGGGCCTCGCTGACGCTGGCGCTGCTGACCTTGCCGGTAGTGATCGTAGCCACCGAAGAGGGCCTGGCGCGGATTCCGGTACAGCAGCGCGAGGGCGCACTGGCACTGGGCGCCACGCGTCTGGAGGCTCTCACGCGAGTGGTGCTGCCAATGGCGGTACCGGCCATGCTCACCGGCGTGATCCTGGCCGTGGCGCGCGCCGCCGGTGAAGTCGCACCGCTGATGCTGGTTGGGGTGGCCAAGTTGGCACCTCAGGTGCCGGTGGACACCGAGTTTCCTTTCCTCCATCTCGATCGCAAGTTCATGCACCTCGGCTATCACATCTTCGATACGGCCTTTCACGGCAACGATGTACAGGCGGCGCTGCCGCTGGTCTATGCCACGGCGCTGCTGCTGGTCATGGTAATACTGGTGCTTAACCTGACTGCCATATTCCTGCGTCATTATTTACGCGCGCGTCACGACGTGCAGTCGCGTCCATGATGAGGAACGCCGAACGATGAACACACCGCCGCGACTCCAGCCAACCGCTCAGGGCTCGATCATCGCATTCGCCCCGGACGTCAGCTGCTTTCAGCTCGAGGGGCTGAGTCTGGCCTATCATGGTAAACCTGCGCTGCGCGACATTTCGTTGCGGGTGCCGCGCCATCGCGTCACGGCATTCATCGGTCCATCGGGATGCGGCAAGTCGACGCTGCTGCGCATGCTTAACCGTCTTCACGACCTCAATGAGGATGTGAGTCATGAAGGCAGGATACTGCTCGAAGGCGAGGACATTCACGCGCCCGAGGTGGCCGTGGACGAACTGCGTCGGAGGGTTGGCATGGTGTTTCAGGTGCCCAACCCGTTTCCCATGTCGATCTACGAGAACGTGGCCTTCGGCCTGCGTCTGCAGGGCGGACTGACGCGCCGGCGCATGGACGACATCGTCGAGTGGGCGCTGCAGTCTGCGGCGCTGTGGGACGAGGTGAAGGATCGCCTTCGCGCTTCGGCCTGGTCGCTATCCGGTGGACAGCAGCAGCGCCTGGTCATTGCCCGTTCGCTGGCGGTACGCCCTGAGGTGTTGCTGCTCGATGAGCCGGCCTCGGCGCTGGATCCGATCTCCACGCTCAAGATAGAGGAGCTGATTCGCAGCCTGAAATCGCAGCTCACATTGATACTGGTTACCCACAACATGCAGCAGGCGGCGAGGGTCTCCGACTACACCGCCTTTCTGCAGGACGGGCAGCTAGTGGAATACGCTCCCACCGATACCCTGTTCACCAACCCCAGCCTGCGCAGTACCGAGAATTACATTACCGGCCGCATGGCTTGAAAGGCCGCCCGAGGAGTGCAAGATGGATATCACCAGTGAAACCCACAGCCAGCACATATCCCGCCAGTTCAACCAGGAACTGGAAGCCCTCAAGACCCAACTGATGACCATGGGTGGACTGGTCGAGCAACAGGTGCAGGAGGCAATCCAGGCGCTACTCGAGGGCGACAGCCGCCTGGCCGAGAAGGTTCGCGACCGCGACCGCGACGTCAACGAAATGCAGCTCAAGATCGACGATGAATGTACTCGGGTGCTGGCTCGGCGTCAGCCGGCCGCCTCCGACCTGCGTCTGGTGCTGGCGGTGATACGCGCTACCGCCGACCTCGAGCGCATCGGTGACGAGGCGAGCAAGATCGCACGCAACGCCCTGACCCTGATCGATAACGGAAACAATGTGCGCGGCCTGGTAGAGGTTCGCCATATCAGCGAGCATGTACGGGGTATGCTGCGCGATGCCTTGACCGCCTTCGCCCGCTTCGATACCGAATTGGCCTTGCAGGTCGTGCATGAGGACGAGTCGGTGGACGACGAGTACAGCAGTGCGATGCGCTCGCTGATGACCTTCATGATGGAGGACAGTCGTGCCATCGGCCCGGTGCTCAACGTGATGTGGATATTGCGTGCCCTGGAGCGGGTCGGCGATCATGCCGACAATCTCGCCGAGTACGTGATCTACTTGGTCAAGGGGCTCGACATCCGCCATATGGATCCGAACAAGATCGACGAGGATGCCTTGAAGCGCAAGTAACTGTCACCGCAAGAGGATACGGATGCTGGACGCCTTCACGGCTCTCAATCGCGGGACGCGGCTGGTCTACGGTCGCGGCCTGCGTCGCTACGTCTACGCGCCGATTGCCGTCAACCTGACGGTCTACACGGTGATGCTCTACTACGTGGTAAGCGGTTTCGGCGGCTGGCTCGAGGCCTGGATGGCGCTGGTGCCGGCCTGGCTCGGCTGGCTGGAATGGCTAATCTGGCCGCTGTTCGTGGTGAGTCTGGCGCTGATCGTCTTCTTTACCTTCACCCTAGTGACCCACCTGATCGCAGCGCCCTTCTACGGCTTCCTGGCGGCCAAGGTCGAAGTCATCGTGACAGGCCGCCCGCCGCTGGACGACCGCGGTCTGGCACGCACCGCCGTGGATGCCCTGGGGCGTGAGCTGGTCAAGCTCGGCTATATCCTGCCGCGTGCAGTGGCGCTGTTCATGCTCAGTTGGGTGCCCGCGCTAAACGTATTCGCCCCTTTCCTTTGGGCCCTCTTTTCGGCCTGGATGATGGCGATCACCTACCTCGACTACCCCATGGACAACAACAAGGTGAGCTTCGCCGACATGCGTCGCCGCCTCAGCTTGCACTCCTGGCAAACCCTCACCTTCGGCGGCTGGGTGACGCTGATCACCTGGATTCCCCTGGCCAATCTCTTCCTGCTTCCGGGTGCCGTCGCCGGCGCCGTGCTGATGTGGGACAGCCACTATCGGGGTAGTGTGATGGTTCCCGACTCGCATGTGCGATAAATAGATTAATTAAAATTAGGTAACATGTTGCTCAGGGAGCAAAAAATTTCCCGTCGCGGGCAATTTTTAGCCTAATTAAATTTTTCCTTTGCGCGGATTTTTAATTACCTGTCTGTTTTTATTAATATTTATTTTTTCGGGCATGCTTTCTGCTCTTGCTGAATGCCTTTAGGGGCATCCATGACATGTAAGCAGCAGCCCAATGCTGACTCCCCTGTTACACCCAAATCTAAAGTGGTTCTCTGGGTAGCGTCATGAACGGCGTCATCGCCAGGCTGAGGTGTCTGCGGAGTAAGTGTGGCGGCGGCCGCATAGCAAGGAGAACGAGGTATGAGCAGAAAACTCGTGCTCGTGGGTGATATCGGCACCGGCCATGATGGCTTTCCACCGTCCCCGGTCACCGCCGGGAGTCCTACCGTACTGATTGATGGCAAATCGGTGGCGCGCTTGGGCGACCCCCTGGCGCCACATGAGAAGTCCAACCATCCCGCTCATCCGCGCTTCATCAGTGAAGGTGCGGATACCATTCTTGTAGATGGCAAGCCGGCGGCACTCACCAGCCACGCTGTGAGTTGTGGTGGCGTGGTGATTGGAAGCGCCAGCGCAGTAGCAGATGATTCGTCCGCGGGAGCGCCGTCATCTACTGCTGTAGGGCCGGCCCTTTCAACTAACGCAGTTACAATTCCCACTGAAAGATCTGATACGCAAACAGAAGCCCTCGCCATGAGCGAAGCTGGAAAGCAGTGGCTGAAAGATGTCGAGCAACTGCGTTTAATGCCCTACGACGACCAGACCGGGCGTGACATCACCTCTTGGGTGAAAGGTGCCACGATTGGTTACGGCCATCTTGTTTCCGAGGCCGAATGGGATTTATATCGTGAGGGGATCGATCGTGAGCAAGCCGAGCGCCTCTTTGAAGAAGACTTGGCTCCATTCGTCAGGGCAGTGAACGGATCGGTAGAAATCCCATTGGCTCAGCATCAATTCGATGCCGCTGTCATGCTTGCGTACAACATCGGTATTGGTGCCTTTTCCTCTTCATCTGTGGTCAAGCTGATGAACGATCCTTGGGCTGTTACTCCTTACCCCACCCTGGAGGAAGCCTGGAAGGCTTGGAATAGATCTCAGGGTGTCGTCAATCGTGGTTTGGTAAACAGACGGGCTGCCGAGTGGAAAATGTATTCACAAGGAATTTATGAAAGATGGTGAAAAAGTCCCTGCTGTTTTTTCTTCCGGTTTCCCTGAGCTTTGCTCAACCGGATGCATTGGCTAATTGCGACTGCCCAAGCCTGCAAGACATTGTGGGTGAATACATCACTACCGAGATCGCTCGCTATCGCGGGGGCCTGACCTCTCCGGAGGAAGCAGAACGGCGCATCGGGGAAAGTACCAGAGTGACTGAGCATGCTTTTTCCCTCTGGAATGAAGTTAACTACGAAGCACCGAGCTACGAGGTGGCTTGCCATTCCCAACGTCAGGAAGAGGGGGAGGTGGCGGCTCCGTCAGAAAGGTGGGGGAATTTTTACGGCTTCGGGGTCGATAGGAACACCATTGTCACGCTCGATATCGTTCCTTCAGCACAGGATGGAGCGCGTTTGTCATTCGAATTCGTCGACGATGAACTGTGGGCTTTTATCGATGGCTGGTTCTATCGGTTGGAGCGAGAGCCCAAAGTCGAAGATGACGAGACATGAGAGGCTGTGGCGATGTGGTGCGGATTCCGTCTAAACGCTGCCTTCACCGGAGCCGCTCTATCTCAGTTGGTCACGGTTTCGGCCGCCACCAGCCGTTCAGCGGGGAAGACGCAGCGGAACAGCGCGCCCTGGCCGGGGTGGGATTCGATTTCCAGATAGGCGTCGTGGCGCAGCAGCACGTGCTTGACGATGGCAAGCCCTAGGCCGGTGCCGCCGGTTTCGCTGCTGCGACCCTTGTCGACCCGATAGAAGCGTTCGGTGAGGCGGGGAATATGCACCGGGTCGATGCCCTCACCATCGTCTGCCACCTCCAGGCATGCCCCCTTGGGGTGCTTCTTCCAGCGCAGCACGACCTGGCTGCCCGGCGGAGTGTAGCGCACCGCGTTGAAGGCAAGGTTGGAAAGCGCGCTGTGTATCTCGGTATCGCTGCCGACTAGCCGGCTGGGCTCAGCCACCTCGACGCTCACCTGCTGACGGCCTCCCGCTAGCGCCTCGGCGTCGCGGCGCACTTCCTCGAGCAGCGTGGCCATGGCCAGGGGTGAATGGTCCTCTCCACCGCGGTCTATCTCAAGGCGCGACAGCAGCAGCAGGTCGTTGACCAGATTCTGCATACGGCTGGTCTGCTCCTGCATGCGACTCAGTCCTTGCGCCAGCCGCGGCGGAAGCTGCTCGGCGTAGGTAGCGTAGGTCTCGAGGTAACCTGCCAGCACCGTCAAGGGGGTTCTCAGCTCATGGGAGACGTTGGCGATGAAGTCGCGGCGCATCTCCTCCAGGCGATGCAGCCGGGTAATGTCGCGGGCCATCACCAGGCGTTCGTCGTCTCCATAGAGGGTGATCTGGAACTGCAGCACCATGCGCTCGCTGACCGGCGAACTCAGCGTCAGCGGCTCGCGGTAATCACGTGAATTGAAATAGGTAACGAAGCGCGGGTCGCGAATCAGGTTGGTGATGTGCTGGCCTCGGTCATGTGCGGCCTTGAGTCCCAGCATGCGCTCGGCGGCACTGTTCCACCACTCCAGGTCGCCATGGGGGTCGAGCATGACCACGCTGTCGCGCATCGCTTCCGAGGATTCCTGAATGCGCTTCAGGGTCGTCTGTAGACGATGCTGGGTGTGGCGCTGGCCTTTTTGATAGCGGTAGAGGCGATCGAACAGATCGCCCCACAGACCGGTGGCCGCGGGTGGTTCGCTGTGGGGATTACGCGCGAGCCAACGGCGCAGGGCATGCAGCTGTCGTAGATGGTAGGCCAGGCGCAGGGCAATACCGACGGCAAACCCGAGCCAAGGGACTGATAACAGCCAGCCGACAACGAGCCCGGCAATGGCAAGCAGGCCGAGGCGCCAGAGTTCATGGCTCCAGAGGCGCACGTCAGCCCTTGCTGGAGAATCGGTAGCCGGTACCGCGCACGGTCTGTACCAGATGCTGGTGGGCATCGCCCAGCGCCTTGCGCAGGCGACGAATATGCACGTCCACGGTGCGCTCCTCGACGTAAACGTTGCCGCCCCACACCTGATCGAGCAGCTGGCTACGTGTGTAGGCCCGCTCCTGATGGGTCATGAAGAATTGCAGCAGACGATACTCGGTAGGCCCCATTTCCAGCGCACGGCCGTTGGCACTGACCCGATGGCTGACGGGATCGAGCATCAGACCGTCCACCTCTACCGGCTCCTCGACGCCCTTGGGGGTGGTGCGTCGCAGCACCGCCTTGAGCCTGGCCACGAGTTCCCGCGGTGAGAAGGGCTTGGTGATGTAGTCGTCGGCCCCGGCTTCGAGGCCCAGTATCTTGTTGTCCTCTTCGCTCTTGGCGGTGAGCATGATGATGGGCAGTTCGCGGGTGGCTTCCTCACGCTTCAGGCGGCGTGCCAGCTCGATGCCGCTGGTGCCGGGCATCATCCAGTCCAGCAGCAGCAGGTCGGGCTGGTTGTCGACGATCATGGCGTGGGCGCTCTGGGCGTTGGCAGCCTCCAGCACGCGATAGTCGGCCATCTCCAGCGCCACCGCGATCATCTCGCGAATCGGCGTTTCGTCGTCGACGATAAGAACGGTCTTGGCGGTCATCCCGAAGCCTCGCGGTCAGTGACGGGTCGGTGACGATCTCACCATGGCATCATGACATTTGCGTGACACTGCCGCTAGCGCTGCGCTACAGGCCCGCTGCCGGCCATAGACTCAGCGCAATGCCGGCGAAAACCAGCAGGCCCGACCAGTGGTTGTTGAGAAAGGCCTGGAAGCAGCGTTCCCGTTCACGGCCTCGGATCAGAACCTGCTGGTGCAGAAAGGTCGCTGCCATGCCCGCCAGCCCCAGCCAGAAGAACACGCCGAGCCCCAGGCGCAACCCGGCCCAACCCAGCAGCCCCAGGGTAACCAGCTGCAGCAGACCGATCATGGCGCGGTCGGCACGGCCGAACAGCACCGCGGTGGATTTGATCCCGATCCTCAGGTCATCGTCCCGGTCGACCATGGCGTATTGGGTGTCGTAGGCCACGGTCCAGGCGACGTTGGCGGCGAACAGCAGCCAGGCTTCCAGCGGCACGTGGCCCAGCACCGCGCCGAAGGCCATGGGAATGGCCCAGGAGAAGGCAGCACCGAGGAACGCTTGCGGCAGGTGGGTGTAGCGCTTCATGAAGGGATAGATGAAGGCGAGCACCACGCCCACCAGGGAGAGCATCACGGTAAAGAGGTTGGTGAAGAGCACCAGCACGAAGGCCGCCGCCACCAGGATCACGAACAGCGACTTGGCTTCGCGTTCGCTGATGCGTCCGGTGGCCAGCGGGCGGTTTTTGGTGCGTTTGACGTGGCCATCGAAGTGACGGTCGGCGTAATCGTTGATCACGCAGCCAGCGGCACGCATCAGGTAGACGCCGGCCACGAATATCAGCAGCAGGTGCCGCTCCGGGATACCGGCGGCAGCGACCCACAAAGCCCACAGCGTCGGCCACATCAACAGCCAGGTGCCGATAGGGCGATCCAGCCGCATGAGGTGCAGGAAATCGGGCAGGCGAGCCAGCCCCTTGGGGCGCATCAGGGAGCGATCCATCGGTGTCTCCTCATTCGATGCCGGTCATCCTAGCGTGTTGCCAGTCCCAGTTCATCCGCCATCGTATCGAGAAAGAACTCCTGCACCAGCACCGCAAAGCGGCGGTGGCGAAACACGGAGCGCCGCCCCCAAGGACCGGGCAGGGGATGGAAGGGGGCCGGTGCGGCGGTAATCTCGATGGGGCCGCGCTCGAGACCGGGCTGACGAAACAGCCAACTACCCAGAGAGCGCTCGCCCAGTCGCTCGAGACGCTGTCCGCGTAGCTGTGCCAGCGGCGCCACCGAACGGGCCACCACCCAGGGCCGTTCGTCCAGACATAGTGCGACTTCACGCAGCCAAGCCAGGCGGTCGAGGGGCAGGCCCAGGGCGTGAGCCTCGTCGGGCCGCGGTCGCCCCAGACGCTGATCGAGCAGGCGCACGCGGAAGGTGCGGCCGGTGCCGGCCTCGATGAGCCGTGCTGTGAGCGAGTCGCGGGTGGCGACCCATGCCCACCAGTCGGGGCTCATGGCCGGCCGGCCCGCGGCCAAGGGGCGCCAGGGTAGGGACAGGTGGGGGTGGCCGTGGCGCGCCGTGAGGTGAGTCACCTGCACTCTCCGGGTCGAACTAGGGGCGCATAGTGTAACATGCGGTCTTCACGAAACCTGACCGAGCCGTGGCACGAAACGACGGCTCCGTAAGCCATCAAGGAGCCCCATGACCGCTCCCCTGATCATCATCGGTTCCGGCATGGCAGGCATCGGCCTGCTCAAACAGATACGCGCGCTGGACACCGAGCGCCCCGTGACGCTGATCACTGCCGATAGCGGTGACGACTACTCCAAGCCGCTGCTCTCCACCGGCTTCGCCAAGCGCCTGCCACCGCAGCGGCTGGCAGCACGCACAGCTCTGGACGTGGCCGACCAACTGGGCGCAGTGGTGCGAACCCATACCCGCGTTACAAGCATCGACACCCAGCAGCGAGTTCTAGTCATCGGCGACGAACGCCTGGCCTGGAGCGAACTGGTGCTGGCCACGGGCGCTGCCCCCGCCATGCCATTCACCCTGCCCGACGAGATCGTGGGACGCGTATTCAGCATCAACGACCTGGACGACTACCGGCGCTTTCATTCCACGCTGGGAATGCTGGGCCGGCCTGCGCGGGTGGCCATCGTGGGTGCCGGCCTGGTGGGCTGTGAATTCGCCAACGACCTCACCGCTGGCGGCCATGAAGTGACGCTGATCGCACCGGAGAAGGCGCCGTTATCGCGCCTGCTGCCCGACCCCCTGGGGAGGGCGCTGGGGGAAGCCTTCGTCGAGGCCGGCATGGTGTTGAATCTGGGCCACGGCATTCGGCGGCTGGCGCAGAGCGGTAGTGACGTGGGGCTTTCACTCGAAGACGGCAGCTGCGTCCAAGCCGATCTGGTACTGCTCGCCACCGGCTTGCAGCCGCGTATCGAGCTGGCGCGAGCGGCAGGCATCGAGGCCGGGGCTGCCGGCATCCAGGTCGACCGCTACCTGCAGAGCTCTATTGAGGGTGTTTTCGCGCTGGGCGACGTGGCCTGTGTGGATGGGGTCAATGCCATGTACGTACAGCCACTGCAGGCCGGCGCCAAGGCCTTGGCGCGCACGCTCTGTGGCACACCCACGCCGGTGAGTTACGGCGCTTGGCCGGTGCTGGTCAAGACACCCTTGTTGCCGGTGGTAGCCATGCCGCCTCTGCAGACCCCGGCGCGCTGGCGGGTCGAAGGGACGGGACATGACCTGGCGGCCTTCGCCGAAGACCAAGACGAACGTTTGATCGGCTTTGCGTTGACAGGAAGCTGCGTGAAGCGGAAAGTTGAGCTGGCGCGGGCCACGCCGCCGTTGCTAGGCTAGTGTCGTCATCGTTTCGGCCGGCTTGACAGCTCGACGCGCGATGACCGCCACGCTTGCCGCTCCAGGAGCAGGGGAAGATCCAGACAAGGGAACGGGCTCTCCGGGAGAGTGACAGGCGTCACCAACTCGATACGAACGTGAATAACAAAAGACCGGCACTTTCGCCGGGATATAGCCAATACCAGGAGGGCTGTATGCGTAAGCCAGAACTTGCCGCGGCAATTGCCGAGCGTGCGGAGCTATCCAAGGACAAAGCCAGCCAGGTGCTCAACGTCATCCTCGACGAAATCACCGGCAGCGTGGCCCAGGGGCAGGACGTTTCCCTGATCGGTTTCGGTACCTTCACCGTGCGTGAGCGTGCCGCTCGCACCGGCAAGAACCCGCAGACCGGCCAGCCGCTGGCCATCCCGGCCAGCAAGACCGTTGCCTTCAAGCCGGGCAAGGGACTCAAGGACGCCGTCGGCAAGGGGTGATCCGACATCGGATCCACACCCGGCGCGGCCTGCCTCGTCAGGCCGCGGTACCACTCCACCTGCTCGAAACGGATTCGACATGAAGCTGCGTTTGATGCTCTGGCTGCTTGGGTGGATGCTGAAACGCGCGCTGCGTCGCAAGCCGCGCTTTCGCCAACTGCTCTCCGAGACGCGCAGTCTCGACTGGGGCATCGCCACCGAAGATATCTCCATTGCCCGCCACTACCGCATGTCGCCGGAAGCCATTCAGGTCGGCGCCGGGCTGCCGGTGGATCTCGATCTCGAGCTGCGCTTCGATGACGAAGCCACCGCCATTCGGGTACTGCGCAAGCCGACCCAACAGGCTTTTCTCGACGGCATGATGGCCGGCAAGGTGCGTCTGGTGGGCGACTCGGCCGATCTCAAGAAGCTGCAGAAGCTGCTCAAGCATCTTTGATTCCGCACCGTATCACGTACCAGCGAGCCTTTAGTCGGCGAAACATGACGTGGATATTCCCCACCAGCGTCTGGTCTATTTCAGAGTCACCCTGGAGTCGGGCTCGGTTCGCCAGGCCGCCGCACGCCTGGATATCGCCCCATCGGCGGTGAGCCGCCAGATCATGCTGCTGGAAGATGCGCTGGGCGCTACGCTGCTCGAGCGCAAACGCACCGGTATCCGGCTCACCCCGGTGGGCGAGATGCTGCTGGAGTACTGCGAGCGCCGCGGTGCGTTGGATGAGAGCTTCGTCGCCTCGCTGGAAGCCTACCAGCGGCTGGAGACCGGCACCGTTGCGCTGGTAGTGGGAGAAGGCTTCGTCGGCGATCTGGTGGCCAAGCCGCTGCGCGAATTCACCGAGCGTTATACCGGTATTCAGATCGACATCCACCTGGCCGGCACCTCGGGCATCATCGAGGCGATCATCGACGAGCAGGCGCATATCGGCCTGATGTTTCATGAGCGCACCCATCACCAGCTGCGTTTCTGGGTATCGAGCCCGCAGCCGTTGATGGCCATATTGCCGCCTGACCATCTGCTGGCCGCAGAGACGCGACCCCTGACCCTGGCTCAGCTGAGCGAGGCACCCATGGCGATGTGGGACCCCAGCCATCAGGTACGCCAGATGGTGGACGAGGCGTTCCATCAGGCGCGGCTGCGGCCGCGCATGGCCATGAACACCAACTCCATGGCCATCCTGGCCCAGTACGTGCGCAGCGGCATGGGCATCACCCTGCTGCCGGCCTTTGCCGTGGCTGCCGACCTGGCCGAGGGGCGCCTGGTGGCGCGCCCCGTCGACGACCCGCTGTTCCAGCGCTCCCAGGCCCACATGGTCACCCGCATCGGCCGCCAGCAGCCCAAGGCCAGCATTCTGCTGCTGCGCCATCTGCAGCGCTGGATGCAGGCCTTCCAAGGCGTCGATCCGGCACAAGCCCCGGACGAGGTGCGACCTTAACCCACGCCGCTGCCGTAACCCATTGCCACGCTGGCGTCAGTGGCGGTCTCCACCCATACGCTCTGCGGCAGGGTGTACTCACGCAGGCCGTCGAGGCCGCTGGAGCGACCGAAGCCGCTGTCGCCGAAGCCGCCGAAGGGCGACATCACGCTGATCGCCTTGTAGCCGTTGATCCATACCGTACCGGCACGCAGCTGGCCGGCGACACGGTGCGCGCGCGCCGGGTCCTGGGTCCACACCGCGCCGGCGAGACCGAAGCGGGTGGCGTTGGCGAGGCGCACGGCATCCGCTTCGTCGTCGAAGGGCATTGCCACCAGCACCGGGCCGAACACCTCTTCGCGCGCGATCTCCATTTCCGGGGTGACGTCGACCAGCACGGTCGGTGCTAGGAAGTAGCCCTGAGCCTCTTCGGGCAGCCCCGCCGGGCGGCTACCGCCGACGATCACCCGCGCTCCGGCGGCCACGGCAGCGTCGATCATGCGCGTGACGTGGGCGTACTGGCGGGCGTTCTGCAGTGGTCCCATGCGGGTCGCCTCGTCACTGGGCAGGCCAACGGCGATTTCGGCCGCGGCACGCGCCAGCCGCTCGGTCATCTCGGCGAAGGCCTCGCGTTGAACCAGCAGTCGCGAGCCGGCCACACAGCTCTGGCCTGCCGCGGCGAAAATCGCTGCCTGTGCGCCGGCCACGGCGGCGTCGAGCCTGGCGTCGGCGAAGACGATGTTGGCCGACTTGCCGCCCAGCTCCAGTACGCTGGGCACCAGCCGCCGGGCACCGGCCTCGGCGATCATGCGTCCGCTCTGGGGCGAGCCGACGAACACCAGCTTGCTGATGCCCTCGCTGTCGGTAAGGGCCTTGCCGGTGCTCGGCCCCAACCCATTGACGATATTGACCAGCCCCTCGGGCAGGCCGCCTTGCTCCAGCAGCCGGGCGATCACCACCGAGGTGAAGGGGGTGAGCTCCGAAGGCTTGAGCACGACGCCGTTGCCGGCGGCGATGGCGGGAGCGAGCTGCCAGGCACAAGTGAACATCGGCGCGTTCCACGGCGTGATCTGGCCCACTACGCCGTAAGGGACATGACGCACGTAGTTGAGGTGACTGGTGGGCACCGGGATCACCTCGCCATGCTGCTTGTCGCACCAGCCGGCGTAGTACTCGAACATCTCGCGCACCTTGCCCACTTCGCCGCGGCAGTCGCGGATCGGTTTGCCGGCCACCACGCTCTCGAGCTGGGCCAGGGCTTCCTCATGGCCTTCCAGGCCACGTACGGCGGCGTTCATGCGCCGGCCGCGCTCGCTGGCGGTGAGTGCCATCCACGCCTGCTGCGCTCGCGTAGCGGCGACGACGGCGCGCTCGACCAGGGCCGGGCCGGCATCGCGGTACTTGAGCAGCGGCTCGGCGGTGGCAGGATCGATCAGCCTGATCGTCTCGCCTTCGCCCGGGCAGGCGGTACCGTCGATCCAGTTGGAAAGCGGTGTTTCGCCCTGCAGGGCGAAGCCATCGAGCAGCGCCGAGATACGCTCCCGGGCCTGTTGATTGAGTCGGTTCATTGCGTGGCTTCCTCGGCGGAGATGGCGGCGGCCAGCAGCGCGCCGGCGATGCGGTTGAAGTCGTCGCCATCGGCGGGACGATCAGGATTGGCATGCCACGCCTCGACCACGGCATCGAGCAGCCCCGGCGGCATGTCCAGGCGCTCGGCGGCGTCGCGGGCCAGGCGCAGGTCCTTGCGCATCAGGCCGGTGGTGAAGCCGGAATCGAAGCGCCCGGAGAGAATCCACTCGGGGAAGTTGACCTCGCTGACCGCACTGCGTCCCGAACCGCTGTTGAGCCCGGCCAGGCAGGCCGCAGGATCGACCCCGGCGCGAGCGGCCATGGCTACTGCCTCGGCGGTGGTCAGCAGGTGGGCGGCACAGAGATAGTTGTTGGCCAGCTTGACCACATGGCCACTGCCCGGCCCGCCGACGTGGGTGTAGCGGGCCGACATCGCGTCGAGCATCGGTGCCAGACGCTCGATGGTGGTCGACTCGCCGCCGAGCAGCATGCCGAGCTTGCCTGTTGCCGCCCCCTTGGGGCCGCCGCTCACCGGGGCGTCGAGCCACGCCAGGCCGGCGGCCTGGATCTTGGCCGCCAGCTCACGACTGACCACCGGGTCGGAGGTGGAGGTATCGACGATGACACTGCCCTGTGGCGCCAGGTCGAGCAGCCCGGGCGAGGTTTCGATCACCTCCCGGACCTGTGCGGAGGTGGGCAGCGACAGCAGGTAGACGTCGCTCGACGGAAGCCGCTCGGGAGCGACCACGGTAAGACCTTGGGCGGCCAGACGCTGGCGTGCCTCGTCGAAGAGGTCGCTGCCGGTGACGTTGAACCCGGCGGCTTGCAGGGTCAGGGCCATGTTGCCGCCCATCTGGCCGAGGCCGATAACGCAGATGTTCATTGGCATTCCTCTGAAGCTGTATGTTCCCTGGCAGACGCGCCTCACCCGGCCGCGGCATGACGCAGCCAGGAGGCATAGGGGATAGCGTCGCCTTCAGTCGTCGAGCAGGGCCTTGACCAGCGCCTGCCAGTAGGTCACGCCGAGCGGTGTGATGGCGTCGTTGAAGTCGTACCGCGGGTTGTGCAGCGCCGCGCTTTCCAACCCGTTGCCGAGCCAGATGTAGGCGCCTGGACAGGCCTCGAGCATGAAGGCGAAGTCCTCCGAGGCCATGCTCGGCGGCAGGTCGCGATGCACCCGGGCGATGCCCGGCAGCGTTTCGAGTACCTCGGCGCAGCGTGCCGCGTGCTCGGACGCGTTGATCGTGGCCGGGTAGCGCGACTGATAGTCGAGCTCGGCCCTTAGATCATGGAAGCCGGCCAGCGCATCGACGGCATCGCGGAAGCGTCGTTCCAGATAGGCGCGCAGCTCGCCGTCGAAGCAGCGCAGGGTGCCGCGCAGCTCCACCGTCTCGGGAATCACATTGAAGGCATCGCCGGCGTGGAACTGGGTGACGCTGAGCACTGCACTCTGGTGGGGGGGCGTCTCGCGGCTGACCAGCCCCTGCAGCTGGCTGACCAGCTGACAGGCGGCCAGAATGGTGTCGCTGCCAAGATGAGGCATGGCGGCGTGACAGCCGCGCCCGCTGAGCCTCAGGGTGAAGACGTCGAAGGCGGCCATCACCGCACCGTCGTGCACGGCCGCTTCGCCCACGGCGAGCCCGGGCCAGTTGTGCAGGCCATACACGGCGTCCATGGGAAAGCGCTCGAAGAGGCCCTCTTCGACCATCACGCGGCCGCCACCTTCGCTCTCTTCCGCCGGCTGGAAGATGAAATATACCCTTCCGGCGAAGTCGGGATCGGCCGCCAGGGCACAGGCCGCCCCCAGCAGCATGGTGGTGTGACCATCATGGCCGCACGCGTGCATCTTGCCGGGCGTACGGGAGGCATGAGCGAAGTCATTGGCCTCCGTCACGTCGAGAGCGTCGATGTCGGCCCGCAGCCCGATGGCGCGTCCGGGCCCGCGCCTGCCGTCGAGTATCGCCACCACGCCCGTGCCGCCGCCCAAGCCGGTGACGACCTCCAGGCCAGCCTGACGTAGCAGCTCGACGATACGGGCCGATGTCCGGTGCTCCTGGAAAGCAGTTTCCGGATGGCGGTGAAAATCATGGCGCCAAGCCGTGAGACGCTCTCGTGTCGGCAGCAGGCAGTCATCCATGAACGGGCTCCTCAAAGAAACAGATGGGCGATGAATGCCGAAGCGACGAAGGTCCCGGTGAAGACCAGCAGCGAGACGATCACCAGCTTCCAGCCGGTCTGGCGGAACATGGTGAACTCGCGGCCGGTCAGCGCCAGACCGGCATAGGCCAGCACCGGGGTCACCACGGCAAGAAAGTTCACATGAGCGAGCTGGCCGACGATCCAGGCGTTGCCGGGGAAGAACGGCAGCGTCATGACGATGCTGACCAGCGAGACCCAGGCCACGCTGGGCAGGTAGAACGGTACGAAGCGGCCGATGGCCAGTCCGATCATGACCATGATGTAGAGCAGGATCATGCCGGGCAGTGCCTGAGGCAACGGGGCACCGTTGACGATGTTGGCGATCCAGGCGGCCACGCACACCACGGCCAGCAGCAGCGCGGTCTTGCCCAACTGCTGCTCGGGGCGCAGCTCCTGCAGCGCGGAGGAGTCGAAACCGTTGTTGGGTGCGGTCGTATCAGAGGGTTTCATTGCGGACCTCCTCGAACTTGGCGCCGCCGAGGCGCTTGTAGAGCCATTCGGCAGTGGGCAGGGCGATGAACAGGGAAACGTAGAGGCCTGTGGCGTAGGTCAGCAGGTTGCTGGCGCCGGAGAAGGCCAGCAGTTCGTCGCGCAGATGGGGAGCGGCTTCGGCCAGGGCGCCGGAGCAGGCTGCCACCATGCTGCCGCTGCCTACCCCGCAGGCCATGGCCAGGGCGCGAATGTCGAGAACGTCCAGCGAGGCCAGATAGCCTGCCATCAGGGCGAAGTAGAGCGTACCGAACATGGTGCCCACCACGTAAACGCCCATGATGCCGATGCCCTCGGGGCTTCTCAGGCCGTAGCGGTCGGAAATGATGGCGATGTTGGGCTCGCGAGCGATGGAGTAGGTGGCGCCGATGGCCTCGCGCCCCATGCGCAGCACCAGCACGGCGAAGGGCAGTGCCAGCAGCATGGTGCCGAGATTGCCCAGCTCCTGCAGGATCAGGGCCGGACCGGCGGCGATGATCTGCTCGATGGCCGGTCCGATGGTGGAGCCGAACTTGGCGATGAAGGGCAGGATGGAGATCAGGATCAGCGGCCCGGCGGCATTGCTGACCGGCTTGGGAATGATCTTCTGCATGCGCGAGAAAAGGTGCGGATTGAATAGCACGCCGATAATGAAAGCGTAGAACAGCGGCAGCAGCAGCAGCGTTCCCGGACCCAGAGGAATACGCAGGATGCCGATCCACTCGGCAAGTAACGACGCCAGTATCACCGTCAGGTGAAGGCGCCAGTTGAGCAATAGCTTCATGTCCATCGGTTTATCCTTGTCATGTTATGGGACTTCCTGAGTATCGAAAAGGGTGTCGTACTAATGGTAGGTGCTTGGTGTTCTGTTTATTGATACACAGCGTCCAGCGTCGCGGTCTACGCTGTAGGCGTAGCGTCCGAATGAGAGCGCCATGAACCGTTCACGTAGCATCTGGCAAGCGTCGCTGACGGATTTCCGCAATGCCATCGAGGCTCGCGCCATGCCGGGCTGCGGCGCTGCGGCAGCGGTATGCGCGGGATTGGGGCTGGCGCTGGTACTCAAGGGGCTGCGCTTGAGCGAGGCCCACGCGTCAGTGCCGGTACGGGTCGCGCTGATCGAGCGTGGTGACGAGCTGAGGGATACCCTGGCGCGTCTGGGCGACGCCGATGTTGCTGCTTTCGAGCGGTATCTGGAGATCGTGAAGCAGCCTCACGCCAAGCCGGAACAGGCCCGTCGGCATGATCAATTGGCGCGTGCCATCGAGAATACCTGCCGCGTACCGCTGGAGATCGCCTGCGCCTGTCGCGACGGCCTGGCGCTGGGTGTGGAAGCTTTGGAGCTGACGAGCGCACGATTGCGGAGCGACACCCAAGCCGGGTTACGCCTCATGCATGCCGGGCTCGCTGCCGTTCTGGTCGGGTTCGACGACAATCTTGCCGATATCGATGATGCAGCGCTGCGTGACGTATTGGCGCAGGAACGTCATGCATTGCAGGCAGAGGCCGACGCATTGTTGGAGCGCGTGGAGGGTTGAGTCGATACGGCGTTCCGTCAATATACGAAAGTCGAACGGATGGGTAGAGTAGGTGCATCCTCCATCGACGATAATGCGCACGAACCCATGCCGACCTCGCTATCACTATCGCTAAGACGTTTGTGGACGTTGGACAGGTTCGCCTACAGCCTGCGAGTATTCATCGCTCTCAGTGGGGCGTTGCTGCTGAGTTGGGCTCTGGCCGATATCGCCTTGGTGATCCCGCTGTTCCTCGGCATCATTGCCAGCGCGCTGTCGGAAACCGACGATAGCTGGCAGGGCCGCCTGCAGGCGCTGGCAGTTACGCTGCTCTGTTTCGCTGCGGCAGCGCTCATCGTGCGCTGGCTGTTTCCCTGGCCCTGGCTGTTCGCCCTCGGGCTTGGGCTTTCGACCTTCGTACTGATCATGTTGGGCGCCATCGGGCAGCGCTACGCCACCATCGCTTCCGGTACGCTGATCCTGGCGATCTATACCATGATCAACATCGAGCACCATGGCGGCGTACCGCAGGCGGGGGACTGGGGGCAGACGCTGCTCATTCTCTCCGGCGCGGCCTGGTACGGGGTGATCTCGGTGCTGTGGTGCGCGCTCTTCTCGCGTCAGCCGGTCAAGCAGAGCATGGCTCAGCTCTATCGCGAGCTGGGCAGGTACCTGATGCTCAAGGCCACCCTGTTCGAGCCGTTGCGTGGCGTTGACATCGAAGCGCGCCGGCTGGCCCTGGCGCGTCAGAACGGCCGGGTGGTGGATGCGTTGAATCTGGCCAAGGAGACCATTTTCCGACGCCTCGAGGGGCAGCGTGGCGAAGGCAAACTCAACCGCTATCTGCGCATCTATTTCATCGCCCAGGATATCCATGAGCGTGCCAGCTCGTCGCACTACCCCTATGCTCGATTGACCGAAGCCTTTTTCCACCAGGACGTGCTGTTTCGCTGTCAGCGCCTGCTCGACCAGCAGGGAGAGGCGTGCAAGCGCTTGGGCAAGGCGCTTCTGCTCAACCAATCCTTCGAGCACGATCAGAGCGAGCAGGCCCTGTCCGATCTGCGCGCCTCCATCGATCACCTGCGCGCCATGCGCAACCCGGCATGGCGTGAGCTGATGAGCCCACTCAACGCCTTGGCCGACAACCTCACCACTCTCGAGGGCCAACTCGTTCTGGCTCACAATCCCGACAGCGACCCCAGCCCCGGCGATGCGAGCCTGTTCGATCGGTCGCCTGGAAGCGTGAAAGACGCCTGGGAACGCATACGCCTCAACCTTACGGTGGGCTCTCCCACTTTTCGTCACGCGCTCCGGCTGCCCATCGCCCTGCTCACGGGCTATGGCTTGCTGCACCTGATCCAGCCAACCCAAGGCTTCTGGATCCTGCTCACCACGCTATTCGTCTGCCGCCCCAACTTCGCCGCCACTCGGCGATTCCTCTCCCAGCGCATCATCGGCACCATCCTGGGGCTGGTGGCAGGCTGGGTCTCGATCACCCTGTTTCCTGGCGCCTTGCTGCAGACGATGATTGCAGTGCTTGCCGGGGTGACCTTTTTCGCCGCCCGCGAGAAGCACTATGTACTGGCCACATCGGCCATCACGCTGCTGGTGCTGTGCAGTTTCAATCAGGTGGGGGACGGCTTCGACCTGATCTGGCCGCGGCTGTTCGACACCCTGATCGGAGCCATGATCGCCGGAGCTGCGGTGTTCCTCATCCTGCCCGACTGGCAGGGGAGAGGAGTGCACCGCGAGGCCGCGGCGGCGCTGCTGGCCGGACGCTGCTATCTCGAGGAGATCCTGCATCAGTACGAGAGCGGCAAGCGGGATGACCTCGCCTATCGGCTGGCGCGGCGCGACGCTCACAATGCCGATGCAGCACTCTCCACGCTGCTGGCGAACATGCTCCAGGAGCCCGAGCACTACCGGCGGCAGTACGCCGACGACGGTTTTCGTTTCCTGGTGCTGTCGCATACCCTGCTGGGCTACCTGTCGGCGCTTGGGGCTCACCGGCATCGGATCGAGCCTACGGGTAGCGATGTGGCGTTGTTGTCTGCTGCGCGGCAGATCGCCGAATCCCTGGGGCAACTGGCGGACGCTCTGGCCCGACGCGTGCCACTTAGCATGAGTGAATTGAGCGAAGAGTGGCGTGAACGACTTCCGGCCGAGCCGATAGACGTGTCAGAGGGGGCGGAAGAGGGAGAGCACCGGCCGCTGAAGACTCAGCTGCTGCTGATTGCCAGCCTGATGGAACCGCTGGTCGAAGCCGCCAACCGCCTGGTCGAGTCGGACAAACGACCAGCGGTTGCCGCCAGCTAGGTCGCTCCGGGCTGACTCGCAGCGCTTATACCTGACCGTAGCGGCCGGCTTCCTCACCGAGCCAGCGCCGAATCAGCGGTTGGCTCGCCTCGGGATGGCGCGCGAGCAGCGCCTCGGCCAGCGGGGCGATGCGCTCCAGCAGATCGGCATCGCGTTCCAGGTCGGCAATCTTCATCTGTGCCAGGCCCGTCTGGCGGGTACCCAGTACCTCGCCGGGGCCGCGCAGCTCCAGATCCTTTTCGGCAATGCGAAAACCGTCGGTGGTTTCTCTCATCACCGCCAGTCGTTCGCGGGAGTGGGCCGACAACGGCCCATGGTAGAGCAGCACACAGAAGCTCTCGCTGGAGCCGCGCCCGACCCGACCACGCAGCTGATGCAGCTGAGAGAGTCCCAGGCGCTCGGGATTCTCGATGATCATCAGGCTGGCATTGGGCACGTCGACCCCCACCTCGATCACGGTAGTGGCTACCAGTAGGTCGAGGTCTCCGCTCTTGAAGGCGTCCATCACCGCCGCTTTCTCGGCGGGCTTCATGCGGCCATGAACCAGCCCGATGGCGAGCTCCGGCAGTGCCTCGGTAAGCTCGTCGCGAGTCGCCTCGGCGGCCTGACACTGCAGCGCATCCGACTCTTCGATCAGCGTACAGACCCAGTAGGCCTGACGCCCCTCGGCGCAGGCGTGGCGGATACGGGCGACCACGTCGGGACGCCGTTCATCGGGCATCGCCACTGTCTTCACCGGGGTGCGACCGGGCGGCAGCTCGTCGATGATCGACACATCGAGGTCGGCATAGGCGCTCATGGCCAGGGTGCGAGGGATCGGGGTGGCGGTCATCACCAGCTGGTGGGGCGTCAGCCCTCCGGCCTCGCCCTTCTCGCGCAGTGCCAGGCGTTGGTGTACGCCGAAGCGGTGCTGTTCGTCGATGATGGCAAGCCCAAGGCACTGGAAATGTACGTCGCCCTGGAACAGCGCATGGGTGCCTACCACCATGCGTGCACGGCCGTCCAGAATGGCGGCCTTGGCATCGAGCCGCGTCTTGCCCTTGAGCTTGCCGGCCAGCCAGGCCACCTCGATGCCGAGCGGTGCGAACCACGCCTTGAGCGTGCGGTAGTGCTGTTCGGCAAGGATCTCGGTGGGGGCCATCATCGCGGCCTGGCAGTCGCCGGCGATGGCCGAGAGGGCCGCCATGGCGGCCACCACCGTCTTGCCCGACCCCACGTCACCCTGTACCAGCCGCAGCATGGGGACTTCACGAGCCAGATCCGCACTTATCTCGTCGAGCACGCGACGCTGAGCGCCGGTCAGCGAGAACGGCAGTTGGGTGAGGAAGCGCGCCTGAAGGCCGCGCCCGCTGGGCAATGCCGGGGCTCCGTCTTGCTGAATCTGCTGGCGTACCTGCTGCAGACTGAGGCGGTGGGCCAGCAGCTCCTCCTGGGCCAGGCGGCGGGTCGCCGGATGCTTGCCGCTGGCGAGCCGTTCGGGGTCGGCGTCGGGCGGTGGCTGATGAAGTACATGAAGACAGTGGTGCAGCTCGGGCAGGTCGAAGCGTATGCGCAGATCGTCACCGATCCAGTCGGGCAGGGCCGCCGGGTTCTCGTCGAGCCGGGCCAGGGCCTGTTCGATCAGCGCCCGAAGGCGCGCTTGGTTCAGCCCTTCGGTGGTGGGATAGATCGGTGTCAGGTGATCCTCGACCGGCGGAACGTCAGCGCTGAGCAGACGATACTCGGGGTGGTAGATCTCCAGCCCGGTGGCGCCGGCGCGAGCCTCGCCGAAGCAGCGTACCCGCGCGCCGGGGCGGAACTGCTGCTGCTGTACCGGGGAGAAGTGAAAGAAGCGCAGGCTGATGATGCCGGAGCCGTCCCGCAGGCGAACCAGGAGGCTGCGGCGACGCCCCTTCACCACATCGCTGGCCGAGACATCGCCTTCTACCACGGCCTCGTGTCCGGCCCTCAGGGTGCCGATCGGGGTAATTCGGGTGCGGTCCTGATAGCGTAGCGGCAAGTGAAACAGCAGGTCGGCCACGCTCTCGATGCGCAGACGCGCCAGCTTCACCGCTACTGCTTCCCCAACGCCTTTCAGGGAGGTGACCGGCGCATCCAGCGCATTGATGTCGCTCATGTGGGTTCGGGAAGCGCCTCATGACACTGCTGGATGGCCTCGGTGACCGCATCGATCGCCTTGGGGCGCGGAAAGCTGGCACGCCAGGCGATGGCAACGGTGCGTGAAGGCGCCGGGCTCTTGAACGGCAAGCTGGTAAGCAGGCCGCTCTCATAGTGCACGGTGCCGATGGCCGAGCGCGGCAATACGGTGATGCCCAGCTTCGAGGCGACCATGTGGCGGATCGTCTCCAGCGAGCCGCCTTCCGCTGTCAGGGTGTTGCTTGGGCTGTTGAGTTGATGGCTGATGGCGGGGCAGGCCTCGAGGATCTGGTCGCGGAAACAGTGGCCTTCACCCAGCAGCAGCAGACGCTCCTTGAGCAGGTCCTCCTTCTCGATGAATTCGCGCTGGTTCCAGGCATGATCGGCGGGTAGCAGTACCTCGAACTCCTCCTCGTAGAGCGGCTTGGTCACCACATCCGTCTCGGTGAACGGCAGGGCGATGAGAATCGCGTCGAGCTCACCGCTGCGAAGCTTGCGCCGCAGGTTGGCGGTGAACCCTTCCTCGATGTAGAGCGGCATCTGCGGGGCGCTGCGGGTCAAGGCGGGCACCAGGTGCGGGAACAGGTAGGGGCCGATGGTGTAAATGGCTCCGATGCGCAGCGGGCTTGCCAACTGGTCCTTGCCGGCATTGGCCAGCTCCTTGATCACGCTGCTCTGCTCCAGCACGCGCTGGGCCTGCTCGACGATCTTCTCGCCCAGCGGGGTGACCTGAACGGTGGACTTGGAGCGTTCGAACAGCGCAACGCCAAGTTCCTCCTCGAGTTTCTTGACCGCTACCGACAGCGTGGGCTGGGAGACGAAGCAGCGCTCGGCCGCTCTGCCGAAGTGACGCTCCTGCGCCAAGGTTACGATGTAGCGAAGTTCTGTTAGAGTCATGACTGGTGCCCTTTGGGCATCCTCTCGGACGATAGATGACTTTCAATAGGGACTTTTTATCAGGGGGCGAGAGAAAGGTGAAGAAAACTACACTGATTCTGGGCTGCGGTGACATTGGAATGGCCCTTGGCGGAGAGCTGCTCTCGGCCGGGCATCGCGTGATCGGGGCCCGTCGCAGTGTCGCGGCGCTGGAGGCCAGTGGCATCGAGCCGCTGCCGCTGGACCTGTACGACGAGGAAGCGCTGGCGGCGCTGCCCGACGTCGATTACGTGGTCTACATCCTCAGCGCCGACCGCTTCGATGAAGCCGCCTATCGGGCTGCTTATCCCGATGGGTTGAAGGCCGTACTGCGCACCTACGAGGAGCGCGACGTCACACCGAAGCGCCTGTTCTTCGTTTCGTCCACCAGTGTCTATGGCCAGAAGGAAGGCGAGCAGGTCGACGAAACGACCCCGGCCGAGTCACCAGGCTTTGCCGGCGCGCTGATGCGCGAGGCCGAACAGGCGCTGAGCAAGAGTCCGCTGGTGGGCACCGCGGTGCGCTTCTCCGGCATCTACGGGCCGGGCCGGGATCGCCTCATCCGTCAGGTACTGGAGGGCCGCATTTCACCGAAGACGCCGCCCATGTACTCCAACCGCATTCACCGCGACGACTGTGCGGGCGTGCTGGCGCACTTGATCGGACTCGATGTGGCAGGTCAATCACTCGATGACCTCTATCTGGCCAGTGACTGCGCTCCCGAGCCGCTTCACGATGTCATGGCGTGGCTGGCCGGACAGCTCAAGGTGGAACCCACCGAGGTGATCCAGGCGCCGCTGCGCAAACGCGCCAGCAAGCGCTGTGACAATTCGCGTCTGCTTGCAACGGGGTATACCTTCCGCTTCCCCAGCTATCGGGAAGGCTATGCCCAGGTCATGAAGGAGGGCGGCTTTCTGCCCGAGCCGGTCTGAGACCCGCGTTGCTGCTTGCCAACGCGGGCTAAAACCCGCGTTGGCCTCAGGCGGAACGTTCGAGGCGTCAAAAGGTATAGGCGACACCGATCGACATACCCAGTCCGAACTCATCCTGTTTTTTCAGTGAAAGGCGTTCTCGTTCGGCACGCAGATCCGCTCGCAGGTCGCTATTGCTGCCGCCCCGCGAAGCTTCGAGTGAAGGACTACGGCTGCCATAGTAGGCCACGCCCAGGTCGCTGATGAAGCGCCAGCCAGGCTGCCAGGCCGGCGACGACTCCCATCCCAGGCCGACGTAGGGGGCGACGCGATTGTGCTCGACCTTGCCCCTTAGATCGCCTACCTCCGACGCGGCGTAGCGCGTACCGTTAATCACGTAACCGCCTTGATTGTCCCGCTTGCCTTCCAGGCGAGTCTCGGGATTGGCAAACAGCAATCCACCGCTCACACGAAAGCCGCTGCCCGCCAGGGGATACCAGTCGACCAGCGCCTCGACCGCGTTGCGTTGCTTGCGCTTGAGTTCATACTCCACCCCTTCCAGAGTGCGATCGTCCTTGAACTCGGATTCACCGTTTATTCCCAGGCGCAGGGCCAACTGTCGGTCGATGGCATAACCGATGCCCGCCCCCAGGCCGAAGGTGCCGAGCTTGCTGTAGACGAAGGCGCCCGATCCGGCAGCGCGGTCATCGGCGAAGGCCGCGGTAGACCAGAGAGCGGCCGCGCAGGTTGCGGCGATCATGAGTTTGTTCATGGGTGTCTCCTCGATAGTGGGCCGGCCACCTGGCCGGCCCAACGAGCCGTCACGTTACGCCTGGCCCGGCCCGCGGACATGTCCCGCCGGTCGCGGTAGCTCCATATGACCAAGCGCATACGCCGTCGACCGAAACGCCTGATATGCTGCCGCGGTATCGGGTCGCGCCGGTGAGCGTGATCCTCTCCACAGGCATGGTTCGAGGACGGGGAATGGCGGCCGGATCATGGGTATCGGATATGGGCGGCATGGCGCGAGGCGGCTGGCATGCCCTGACGGGGTCCTTCGGCCCCTCCACCCTGCTGTTTCGCGGCGTCGGCCTGATTGCCTGTGCCACGATCTACGTCATGCACCGGGTGCACGCGGCGCTGGCGGAGGAAGACGAGCTGACGCTCGTGTTGAACGGCGAGACCCTGGTGCGTCAGTGGCTGGGTGACTCCATCGCGGGGCTGCTGTTCAGCGAAGCGCTGGTGGTGGCCGGCTTCGTCGTCTTCGCCGTGGCGTTCTGCCTGGCGACGGCGCCGAATGCCCACCGCCAGCCCCGCACTCGCTGGCTGCTGGCGGCGCAGATAGCGATAGGCCTGGTGATCGAGGAAGAGCTGCTGCTGATCGTGGCCGCCCAGCTCCCCTTTCTCTATCCCCTGCGCTTGGCGTTCGTCTGGCTGCTGGCCCAGGCATTGCTCAAGACGCTGCTGTGGGGTGCGATTCTGCTGGCGGCTGACCCGCTGGACGCGGCCCTGGCGGCGACCGAGGCAGCCGGGATCGAGCTGCCGGCCATCAGCATGGCGAGCCTGCTGGGAGTGGCCATCCTGATGTTCTTCGTCTGGCAGCTGTTCGCCTTCTGTCTGGGCTGTATCGCCATGGCCGAGCGACGCCAGCGCTTCCGGCTGGCCAAGGCTCATGCCGAGCTGACGGCCACGCGCCAGCTGCTGGCGGACAGCGCGCGCGCCAGCGAGCGCCTGCGTATCTCGCGGGACCTTCACGATGGTCTCGGCCATCATCTGGCGGCGCTGAACCTGCACCTGGACCTGGCTTCGCGTCAGCCGGAAGACATGGCCGCATCGCTGCATACTGCGCGTGAGATCGCCAAGGCGCTCTACCAGGAGGTCAGGAATACAGTCGAGCGCGAGCGCCTCGTCGTACCGATCGATCTGTTCGGCAGCCTGAAGACGCTCTGCTCGGGCATACCCGAGCCGCATATCGAGCTGCGCTACGACCCGCGCTGCCGGGTCTGCGATCCGGCACTGGCGCACGTGATTTTCCGCACGGTTCAGGAGGCGCTCTCCAATGCCTTGCGCCATGCCGGCGCAGGCAGGGTCGCGATCAGCGTGGCGCGCAAGGCCGGCGGCATACACGTCGGCATCGTCGATGACGGTCGCGGTACGGCCAGGATCGTGCCGGGCAACGGGCTGACGGGCATGCGCGAAAGAGCCGAGGAAATGGGTGGCAGCCTGTCGCTGGAATCGCGGCCCGGCGCTGGCTGCCAGGTGGGGCTATGGCTGCCTGTGGAAGGGGGGAGATCATGATTCGAGTGCTGCTGGTCGACGATCAGCATCTGGTGCGCAGCGGCATCGCCGGGCTGCTCGGGCTGACGCCCGACATCGAAATGGTCGGCGAGGCGGCGAGTGGCGAGGAGGCGCTGGAACTCGTCGTCGCCAAAGTGCCCGACGTGATGCTGCTGGACGTGCGCATGCCCGGCATGAGCGGCATCGAGGTGCTGGCTCGTCTGAACGAGGCGGAGTACTTGCCGCCGACCATTCTGCTCACCACTTTCGACGATGACGAGGCGCTGCTGGCCGGCATGCGTGCTGGAGCCCGCGGTTTTCTGCTCAAGGACATTTCACTGGAGCGGCTCGCTGCCGACATCCGCCACGTAGCCGCCGGTGGCTCTGCCATCAGGCCCTCGATCACCGAGCGGGTGCTTCGTGGGTTGCGCAGCGTCAGTGCAGATTTCGAATGCCTGGATCCGCCGTGTCGCCTGACCTCACGGGAAACGGAGATCCTGCGTCTGCTGGCCAGCGGACTCAACAACCGTGAGGTGGCGCAGGCGTTGGGCACGGCGGAGGGGACGGTGAAGAATCAGGTCTCCAGCATCCTCTCCAAGATGGGCGTGCGGGACCGGGTGCGGGCGGTGCTGCGCGGTATCGAGCTGGGCTGGATCTGAGCTAGAGCGGCAGGCGATAGCCCAGGGCCAGCACCTCGAAGCCCTGATTGGGCGAACGGATACCGCCGTTGGAGTAATGGGTCAGGCTCAGCGCGACCTCGCCGGGCCCCAGTGGTCCGCCCAGCGCCAGGCGATCCTGGAACTGGAAGGCGCTGCCGAGCTCGCGCGACTCGTGGCGCGATTCGAGGAACAGCGCCACGCCGATGCCGCCTTCGACGAACACACCGCGCTCTTCACCGAAGGTCCAGCGCAGCGCCGGGGTGGCCAGCCAGGCCGCGTTGTGGTTGCCCTCGCGGCCCTGCAGCAACAGCAGACCGGTGGCCAGACGCAGGCTGAGCGCTGACGGCAGGAATTCGAGTTCGGGACGCGTATCGAGCTCGATACGGGCGGCGGCGGCCGATTCGCTGGTCATGCCGGCGTCGAGGTAGAGGTCTGCCAGCCCGGCGGGGCTACCGATCGATGCCAAGCCGGCCAGCAGCCCGGCGGCGAGATGCTTCCTGCGCTCCACAGAGGTCCCCTTTTTCTTGTGTGCCAATCTGGTGTTGGCTGATCTGGCGCCTCTTCATCCTTGCAGCATCAATGCTGAGTTGCGGCCAGAGAGTGATAGTGCGCGCCCCGCTGATCGGCGACCGAGTGAAGCAGCTCCATCCGTTCATAAGACCATGCCAGATCGACGGCGGGAAGCCCGTTCAGATCGAGCGAGGCGGCGCGGCGCAGCAGGGTGACGTGAGGCGTGAAGGCGCCGGGACGAATACCGAACCCGCGTGCTTCGAGTGCGTCCCACAGCCGGCCCTGCAGTCGTGCCAGGCCGTGGTCGCTTTGCCGGCCGCCTACCCAGACGATGCCGGGGCGCCGGAAGCAGCCCCAGCCGTCGAGGCGCCACTCGCCGGGTTCGATGGTCAGGCCCTGGACCCACTCGACGAGCTCGGTGGCCTTGGTCTCCTGCACCTCGCCGAGAAAGGCCAGCGTCAGGTGCAGGCTAGGGTCGGGCATACGCCTTCCGCCGCAGCGGGCATGGGCGATATCCGCCAGCGCGCCGAGCCGCTCACGCAGCTCGGGCGGCGGATTCAGCGCCAGGAAGAGTCGCACGCTCTCCTCAATCTCCTATTACCATTACCGCTTCCGCCTCGAACTGCGCCCCCTTGGGCAGCGCCTTCACGCCCACTGCGGCGCGGGCCGGGTAGGGCTTTTCGAAGAACTCCTCCATCACCTTGTTGACGATAGCAAAGTTGCCCAGGTCCACCAGGTAGAGATTGATCTTGACGATTTCGCCCAGCGAGCCGGCTGCCTCTTCGCATACTGCCTTGAGGTTGGTGAAGACCTGACGCGCCTGGGCCTCGAAATCGTCGGAGACCAGCTCCATGGTGGCCGGGTCGAGCGGAATCTGGCCGGAGAGATAGACGGTGTTGCCGGCCTTGATGGCCTGAGAGTAGGGACCGATGGCGGCAGGCGCCTTGTCGGTGTTGATGACGGCCTTGTTGCTCATGACGTTCTCCTTGCGATGTGCGTGTGCTTGATGGCAATGACAAAGGAAAGGCTCGTTCGCCACCCTGGGTGGCGAACGAGCCGAAACGGAGTCAGTTTCCGACGCGGGTGATTTTGCCGACGTGCGACAGGTTGCGTATGCGCTTGATGATACGCGCCAGGTGAACGCGGTCGCGAACCGCCAGGGTCAGGTGAACGATGGAGAGGCGCGCATCGCGCTCCTCGATGCCGATGCGCTCGATGTTGGCATCGGCATCGGTGACCAGGCTGGCGAGCTCTGCTACCAAACCGCGGCGGCTTTCAATCTCGATGCGCAGGGCGACAGGGAAGTCCTCCTCGATCTCGTCGGACCATTCCAGGGCGAACAGCTTGTCGGGGTCGCCCTTCAGCTCGTCCAGGTTGCGGCATTCGTCCCGGTGCACCACGATGCCTTTGCCTACGGAAAGATGGCCCACTACAGGGTCGCCCGGTAACGGATGGCAGCAGCGGGCGAACTTGATCACCATGCCCTCGGCACCGCTGATCATGATGGGTCCCTGTGCCGTTAGCGTTCGCTCGCTGGCGTCGGTCATGTCGCCGTGCAGTAAATCGACCAGGCGACGCGCCACCACGTGGGCCACCCGCGTACCGAGCCCGATCGATTCGAGCAGACTTTCGTCACCCTTCAGTGACAGCTCCGCCAGCAGGTCCGGCAGCACGTTCTCCGGTAGCTCCTCGAGACTGGTCTCGAAATCGGCCAGGGCCTTGTTGAGCAGGCGGCGCCCGAGCTGCACCGCTTCGGTTTGCTGCTGGTGCTTGAGTGCGTGGCGAATGGCCGAGCGCGCCTTTGCCGTGACCACGAAGTTGAGCCAGGCCAGATTGGGCCGAGCCCCCGGCGCGGTAATGATCTCCAGCGTCTGGCCGCTCTCCAGCCGGGTGGAGAGTGGCGCCAGATGACGGTCGATGCGACAAGCGATACAGCTGTTGCCGATGTCGGTATGCACGGTATAGGCGAAGTCGATCACCGTGGCACCCTGAGGCAGCTCCATGATGTCGCCGCGGGGCGTGAACACGTAGATATCGTCGGGGAACAGGTCGTTCTTGACGTGTTCGATGAACTCCAGCGAGTCACCGGCATGGCGCTGCATCTCGAGCAGCCCCTTCACCCACTCCCTGGCTCTGGCATGGCTGCCCTCGGCGATGGGGTGGTCGGTCTGGCCGGCCTTATAGAGCCAGTGGGCGGCGATGCCGTTGTTGGCCATGGCCTCCATCTCGCGGGTGCGGATCTGCACCTCGATGGGCATGCCGCCGCTGCCAAAAAGGGTGGTATGCAGGCTCTGGTAACCGTTGGCCTTGGGAATGGCGATGTAGTCCTTGAAACGCCCGGGCACCGGTTTGTAGAGGTTGTGCACCACGCCGAGAATGCGATAGCAGCTGTCGACGTCCTCGGTGATGATGCGAAAGCCGAACACGTCCATGATTTCCGCGAACGGCTTACGCTGGTCGCGCATCTTCTTGTAGATCGACAGAAGATGCTTCTGTCGACCCACCACGGTGCCGGCAAGGCCGTCGTCGTCGAGGCTCTTTTGCAGCGTGGTCTGGACCTGACGAATTGCCGAACGTCGGTGGCCCCGTGCGCTGGAAACGGCGCGCTTGATGCGTTCGGCGCGCATCGGGTGAAGCGCCTGGAACGACAGGTCCTCGAGTTCGACGCGAATGGTGTTGATGCCCAGGCGGCTGGCGATACGGGCGTAGATCTCGAGGGTCTCGCGGGCGATGCGGCGCTTCTTTTCCGGGCGCAGCGCACCCAGGGTACGCATGTTGTGCAGGCGGTCGGCGAGCTTGACGATGATCACGCGGATATCGCGCGACATCGCCAGTACCATTTTCTGGAAGTTCTCGGCCTGGGCGACCGCCTTGTCTTCGAAGGTGATCTGGGTCAGCTTCGAGACGCCGTCGACCAGCTCCGCCACCGGCTTGCCGAACTGTTCGGCAAGCGCCTCCTTGGAGACGCCGGTATCCTCGATCACGTCGTGCAGCATGGCGGACATCAGGCTTTGATGGTCCATGTGCATGTTGGCGAGGATATTGGCCACGGCGAGCGGATGGGTGACGTAGGGTTCGCCGGAGCGCCGTCGCTGACCGTCGTGGGCCTGCTCGGCGTAGTAGAAGGCGCGCTTGACCTGTTGAATCTCGTCGGGGGGAAGATAGCCGCCAAGTCTGTCGGCCAGGTCGTCGATGGTGAACATTAGCGCGCCTTGATTGACAGCCTTACTCCTCGAAGGACATGCCCGGATCGCCTTCGCGGCGAATCCTGACAGGTGCCTCGATCGGCTCGTCCAGCACGGTGTGATCGACCAGCCCTGCAGCGATCTCGCGCAGCGCCATCACGGTAGGCTTGTCGTTTTCCCACGGCAGCTGGGCGTCGCGTGAACCGCGCGACAGCTGACGCGCGCGCTGGGTGGAGATCATCACCAGCTTGAAGCGGTTTTCGACGTTTTCCAGACAATCTTCGACGGTGACACGCGCCATATTGGGTACATCCCGAAACTGTGAAGGCCTCCCGGCTGTCGCCGGAAATCCGAAAATGGAACATGACAGACTAGATTACTCGACGTTCGGCTACCCTGACAAGCGCCCTCAGCTGGGGTTATGACAACAGCGCCGCCAGCAACGGGCCGTGACTCTCGCGTACCCGAGCCAGGCTCAGACGTCGGCTGATCACCAGTGACTGCAGCTCGCGCAGGGCCGTGGTGAAGTCGTCGTTGATCACCAGATAGTCGTACTCTTCGTAATGCGACATTTCACTGACCGCATCGCGCATGCGTCGGGCGATGGTGGCATGTTCGTCGGTGCCACGGCTGGCCAGGCGCCGCTCCAGTTCGTCGCGCGACGGCGGCAGAATGAAGATCGACACCGCATCGGGCATCTGCTCGCGTACCTGGCGCGCTCCTTGCCAGTCGATTTCTAGAATCACGTCCTGGCCGGCCTCGAGCAGGGCTTCCACCGCCGGTCGAGAGGTGCCGTAGAAGTTGTCGAACACCCGGGCGTACTCGAAGAACTCGCCGCGCTCGATCATCGCCTCGAACTCGGCGACCTCGACGAAGTGGTAGTTGACGCCGTTCACCTCGCCGCGACGCTGGCCTCGGGTGGTATGCGACACCGAGACCCGAATGCCATCGAGACTCTCGATCAGTTCGCGCACCAGCGTGGTCTTGCCGGCGCCGGAGGGCGCGGAAACGATGAAAAGCGTACCTTGGGACATAATCGGCATCCCTGTTGGACATCAAACATCTGGGTGAAGCGGCATGGGCCGGGTAAAGCGCGCAGTATCGCATGAATTCGCGGTGCGCTGCAGGCGCTTTCCGTCCTCACCCTTGCTCGAGCCAGGAAGTCCTGGTGAGTCCCCCTCGAGGAGTCAGCGTTCAAACGAAGCGCCTAGCCCCCATGGGCGGACGTAGCCTTGGGAGAGATCGGTAATCAAGGCTGGCGGTAGATGATAGGTATTGCTATTGTTTGAAAGTGGCGAACTGCTGGCTGAGTCATGCCGGCCCGATGGTCCATCGACGATGCGTTAGCCATGGGAGGGCGTCTCACCATGAGGGCTCATGAATTGGCTGCCATATTGCGGGAGGAACATCACCGTCCGTATGGCGACTTCTTCCATGGCATCGACTTGGAAGACTATGCAGACAAGCTGCTGCAGAAGGCTGAGTTGCTGGTGCATTATCGCGAGAGCGAGGTGCTCGGTATCGCCGCCTTCTACTGCAATGATGTCGAAACGCTGTGCGGGTTCCTGTCGCTAATGTGGGTAGCGCCGGAAGCGCGTGGTTCGGGTATTGCGAGCGAACTACTCGACGGAATCATCCGTATCATGGAAGTTAGGAGCTTTCGCTATCTCAAGCTGGAAGTACTTGAGGATAACCATCGTGCGATCAACTTTTATCGTCGGCAGGGATTCGAGGTGATTGACACTAAGGATGGAGCTTTGATCATGGGTTTGATGTTGCCACGGCGCCGAGATTGACCTCGAAGACAGGCTGTTGATAGGCCTCGTGGGGCGCGCCTTGGTAGCGATGGCCTAGTCCTTGAACAGCGAGGAGCACGCTTCTGGTGGGGAGTACTTGGGTTTGCTCCCCATTGTACTCCCCGCTTGGCGCTGGCTTGAGCTGGATTCGGTTAGACTTCATAGAGGAAGCCCGTGGACATCACTCGATGTTCTGGATCTGAAAATAGTCCGTGAGATATTTTATTAACCCAATCAATAGCTTGCCTAAAAATCTAGCAGCCAAGCGTGACTTTACTCCCCAGAGTACTCCCCATTTGGCTGACACTGCGTGGGGCTACCCACGTCAGGCAACGAGCTAGATATGGAGACGATTGGTGGCATTCTACGCAAGCGCTACAGCAGTGGCCACAGAATGCCTGCGACACCGCCTTGAGCAAGACGCTCAGGCCTGAAATACGCGGCCGGATGTTGTCTCGCCAAATGGTGTAGTAAGTTGAGGCCCCCTGAGGCTTTCGCTGGCTGTTACGTCGTTTCCGTGTGAATCAATAATGGGACTTCGCTTCGGTGCCTGAGAACTGGCGGCAAGCTTTCCAAACCAGGGTTTGGCATCTGACTGCCCAGCCCCGTTTTGCCGGAGCAGCACGCCCCGACCAAGAACACTTCCGTCGTAATCACCTTCTTCAGGCCTTCATGGATGTCGGAGTCGGTCGGGTAAGGGGGTGAGTCCCACATCACCAGTTAGCACAGAATGGTACTCTGAAGACCATCGTCTCGGTTGTGCAAGAGGAGGCCTAGTTTCTCGCACTGTGGCCACCATCAGCGAAGGTCAATAGTAGCTTCCTCAGCCAGTCTTTGTTACCCAACTTGTTGGAAGGTCACAGTTGGACGCACGCAGCCCTCTCACTAAGACAGCATCCTTGAGCAGTAAGCGTGATGAAGGCCGCTTGGTAGCAGCTTCTAAATGTTTTCCTGATTCAGGATCTATCCTGGATCAGGAAATAGAGCAGCCGTTGGTTTTTAAGAGAGCTGAGTGCCCTCACATACAAGCTTGTGCTGGAGGCCATAGTCGAGAAATTTTCTTGAGTAGTTATTCATCTTCTTTCCCATCTCGTGAGCTCGGAATCGGTTGCCTGAAAGAGGCTATTGGTAAATGTTATTATGTCCATATCTTGATATTGTTTACTGCTTAAACTGGGCAGAACAGTTGGCGCCACTGGTTAGCGTTTAATCATGCCTCTGTGGTGGTTCTAGTTCGGTATGCTTCAGCTCGGGCTAGATCCTAGTCCATAAACGACCTTTTTAATATAGCAGGCTTTTATAATGGATTTGATGCTTCCAGCATTTGGCTTGCAGTTTCTGGAATTTTCAGGGATTGGAAAAGGGGTAGCATGATATCAGAAAACCAAGGGACGCTATTTAGCTCTTCCACGTAGGAAGTTTTAAAATCAGCATCTTCTGCAAGAAGTCTTGTTATATCTTCCTTGCTAGGCTTGGGGCACCCTTCATTTAATTTTTTGAAGGCATGATAAGAAATTATCATTATTACTGCGGCAAAGAGCTCGCGTTCTAGGCTGTGGTGAGAATTATTGGGAGAATAGTCCTGGCTCAGTATGTCGTGTAAATAAGGAGTTTCTCTTGCTTTTCTGCCAGAGCTAGGTGGGAATGCTGGTTCGGGATAATCTAGGTCAAAACTTGGTTGTGTTACATGTAACTTATTTTTCCCCTCCAGCAAGAGGGTCAAAGCATTATTTTTCGAGAGCTTGTTTTTCTTTGCAAATCTTTCAAGAGCTTTATGTGCCTTTTTGCTGATAAAGAAAGAAACTTGCTTAGTGCCCTTCTTGTTTTTTACTTTTCTACGGTATTTCTCTGACCGCCAAGCATTTTTGATGTCGCTGATAAATTTTTTTTGTACCAGTTGATCTCCAAACGAATTAATTTTAATTCCGTCGCTTACATTGTAATACCTGATCTGCCTCTTGTTTAGATAGTTATAAACCCACGATGTTTGACTTTCGTCAAAATAATCAATCCAGTCAACCAAGTAGTCCATGATGCATGGCCTCAAAAGTAAATTATTAGCATTCGTATTAACACCCTTACCTCCGAATTCTAGCATCGTTGCTTAGCAACGTCACTAGCAACGTCACTAGCAACGTCACTAGTGTCACTGGACAATCATGATAGACAATTAGGTAAAATAAATGCTTAATGGAGCCATATCTGGCTGGAGGCTATGATGATCTACGGCGTGCTTGGCGAGAGTCTAGAGGGTGCGAGCAGCAAGGCAAGGCTTTGCCTGCTGATGTTTTTGAAGGCCTTCGGGGTCGATGGATGCGTCGAGATGCGGATCGCGGACCTGGGCCGTGAACTGCAGGTTCGGCAACAGTGGTTGAACGAGCCTCTTCGTGAGCTTGTTTCAATAGGCATTCTTTGTAGTGAGTCCCGCTCCAAGGGACGCGGTCCGCCGATAAAGGCTTATCATCTAGAAAGGACATTGGTCCAGCGCCTAACCTGTGGGGGCAGTCAATTACCCCTTCACTCCACTCTTATAGATCGACTGCTCGATCTTGGAAATGAGCCATTCATATTGCCAGGAATCGAAAAGCCGAGACGGCACCATCCCCCGCCCAGTGGAATAAAGGTACTGAGTATTAGCGCCAAGGTGCGGTTGTTAGTAGCGGTTCTGCTGTACCATGCTGATAGCTCAGGGCGGATATACAGCATCACGGATCAAGACCTATCCAAGTTTTCTGGTATCCCCAAAAAACATCTAGGTTACTGGATTCGACGTTGTCTTGATCTAGGCTTGATTTATCCTCTATGGACTGAGTCAAGTCACGAGATATATTACCAAGAAATCATTAGTTCGTATCGATTGAATTTTCAAAACCCCTGTTTCTTGGATCACTGTAAGCCTGTCGGGGTCAGCATTATTTATCGCTCACCGAAATCTTTTAACCCTATCTGTCATGCGGGGTATCTGCCCTATCTGGCCAAGGCTATTTTTAATTTCCGGGAGCTCTTGAGTGCGGAAAAATTAGAAGACATTAAGTATCAGGTACTCGAGGCAGGCATTTGTGAAGATAATCTAAATTGGGTCAATAGCTCATTGGGCATTGAGCAGGCAGTGCTTTTAAACCATGCATTGCGCCACTACATACATATGCTGATTTCACACGATCCTGATGGCCTATTTAATAAGTCACTCGGGTCAAATCATTGGCTACTTGATGAAATTTCTAGAGATAGAGATAGGGGAAGTCTCCTGCCTAATGAGAAAGAGAGTTATGAGGCTAAAAGCTTTCAAAGGCTGATTTTCAATTTGGCTATGAAGTCGGCGCTTGAAATTGTAAAAAATATAAGATTGAAATGTTCTGGAGAAAAACCTGTAGTCGTTTCTTTAGTACACCATGAGGCTGTGTATCCTAAATCTCCAAACTTTTCCGCCATCAGGGTTTACACTTACGGAAAGCAAGGAGAGGTTGGTGGCCATCAGCTCATAATTCCAGTTGCGTCTAACTTTGATCCGGACAAAGAAATTAAATGCATTATTTTGAAGTGTCAGAAGTAAAATACTTGCCTGCTTCATCTCATGAACGAATAACAGGAGTTCGTCATGAGCATGAAATTGATTCGAATCAACGACGTCATGGATCGTACTGGTCTTGCCAAGTCTACGATTTACAAGTATATCAGTGAAGGCATTTTCCCTAAACAAATAAAGCTTGGCACCCATGCTTCTGCCTGGGTCGAGAGCGAGATCGATGCCTGGATAAATGACACCATTGAGCGGAGGGATAGTGTTGTGGCTAAGGTGTCACAGCCAGATTGTAGATAATCTAATTGCAGAGTGAAATTTCCACCTTAATCTTCCTGTCCCAGTACAGCCCACTTGAGTTTCTGTCTTCTAAGTTATGCTTTTCCACCCTTGTTTAATTATTATTAGGGGGTTGGATTAGGGGGTTAGAAGAGTCAGATATATGGTCAAGTAGGGTAGGGGCATCAAGCCCCGTACCCATTTAAATATACGAAGACACATAGTAACCCATGGCAGGCGAATGAATCCAGATATGAGCTGGAGGACTAGCCATGCCTGAAGCAAGAGTCCATGGCTTGTTGCCATGGGCTCTATCCCATGTGAGGAGAGGAGCTACTACATGCCGAGACACTTTAACAACACCAACCTGCACTTGCATTACTACAACCCATACAACGACCTGGAGGTTCAAATGAATTCATTACCGATGGTGACTGAATATCTCGACGCGCTACACGTTACACTGCAGAAGGCCATTAGCGACTACCCTCGAGTGATGGCCTTCCGGGTTGACCCGGTCATTCCTACAGAGATTAGTGACAGGATGACGCTGGAGGATCACCAGGGTCTGACCTCACGCTTCATGGCTTCACTGAGATCCATTATCAACCATGATCGGGAACGAAAGCGTCCGAGCGGCAGAGCGTCAGGCACCAAGTTGCGCTATGTCTGGTGCCGTGAGATTGGCACCAATGGCAAGCCGCACTATCACTTCTTCCTGATTCTCAACCGTGATGCTTACCACCTGCCAGGCAGGGCATGCTCTCCCAACGAGAACCTCTTCAACCGCGTTTCTCGTGCCTGGTACAGCGCGCTGGGAGTGGAGTGGAACGCTCAGGAGCCCTGGATTCATGTCCCGGAGAATCCGGTGTACTGGATCAACCGGGATGATCCGGAGAGCTTTGAGCGTGCCTTCTTCCGTGCGTCGTACCTGTGCAAGGCTGATACGAAGCAATACGGGAACGGGCTGCGGGCGTTCGGCACCAGTCGAAGCTGAGCCGCCGTTCGTAGCGGCCAGCATCAATCGGGGATCAACGATTCTGGCACCTACAGGAAAACCTGTGCATTAGTCGGTACTCTTGGGGTAGCACCTTTTCGTCATGTATCGACCGTGAGGCGTTGAGCAAGGGCTGCCGGCTGATCAAGGCCGCCAGGGAAGGGGCCGCCAGGGAAGGGGCCGCCAGAGTAGACGTGGGAAACAACCACGCGATGATCAGGGAATGCAGGGGGGATGTTATGCAACAACCGGAAGAACAGGCCAGGACCCGGATCGGCCAGCTGCTGAGCGATCCGGGCTGTGTGATCCAAGACAGAAGCGACTTCGACCGCCATGCAGCGTTGGGAGTGACCGCCGATGTCATCGTTAGCTTGGATTGATTTCGATGAGGCGGAGCGCCAGCGGGCGCAGCGAATCATGGCGCTATTCCAAGAGCGGGAAAGCCGTGACGAATTGGGTCTCGGCAGCATCCGCGACTCTATCGCGGATCACCTGTTTCCTGGCACCAGCACGATCCAGACCCGACTGCGCTATATGCTATTCGTGCCCTGGCTATACCAATCCCTCGAGCAGCGCGGACGCACACCAAGCCAGCTGAAGGCAAAGGCAAGGACGCTTGAGGTTCGCCTGGTGGAGGCATTGAAAACCGGCGGCGAAACACGCGGGATCATCGGACGCGAAGCCGGGGCGAAGCTACAGCGGCTGCCCAGCTCTGTTTATTGGGCCGGACTGGGCGCTTGGGGCATCCGCCTGTTTCCCGGTTCGATTGACGGCTTCTTCACGGCCCTCCATCGCCATCGAGCCGCTCATAAGCCAGACGAGCCAGAAACGAGCGCAGAGGTATTAGGCTGCCAACGACTCTGGGCAAAGGCGCTGCCTCCGCCACCCACCAAGCTGCTAGACAGCACGACCTTCCGCCTAACCCAAGGCGAAGCTGGGTTCATCGTTGACCGGCTGGTGTCGCAGCAACCCAATTCGCTGCTGACCCACTTGGCTCAACACCGGGTTGACGCCGAGTGTGACTACATCTGGGAGCATCCTCAGCGCACTGAGTTTCCCGCCAAGGCTCAACATTTGCTCCAGCAAGCAAACCAGTTTTCCGCCGTCATGCATGGTGCCTCGCTTTTGTACAATCTACAGCTCAGCGAGCTGCGGGAACGCGACGACTGGGTAAGCTCCTATCGACACAGAATCGAAGACTGGGCGGATGGCATCGATCTCAAGGCCATTCGAGACTGGTCGCTTGATGACTTTTGGCAGGCGGTAGAGCACCCAACTCACAACATTCGCCCGGCAACACGGCGGTTCGTAGCGCAATGGCTAGAACAAGTGGCTTCGGGAGTTGCGAGAATCAACGCTTCCGCCTCCGCCCGGTCACTGGTGCAAGAACGTGAACGCCAACTAAAAACGAGCCAATCACGTTTTATAAATCGTGCGGTGCGCGACCGTTGGACAGGAGCCTCGGGCGCGGAACGGCTGTCTTTCCGATGGTCTCAGGCAAAATCACATCTAAGGGATCTTACCGATGCCGGGTAGACAGAGCCTCGACCCTGAGCAGCGTATGCTGTACGGAGAGAGTCTACAGCCGCCGCCTGGCTTCACTTTCGATGCTGCTGTAGCGACTACCTTCTCGCTCGACTTTGAAACTGCACTCGCTGCGCCGGTCAGTCTGGCGCTTTACGCGGCTGAGAACCGTGAAGACATCCTTCGGCATCCTCTGGCCTTGCTCGAAGGTGCCGAGCGCATTGCCGGACGACTTGCCATTTTTACCGACGCTGGAAGGATCAAGGCGAGCAGCGCTCCGCACTCACGTTTGTGCAGTTTACTGGAACGTACCATCATCGAAGTCGCCGCCCCGCGGGGCGGAGCCTTCCATCCGAAAATGTGGGCACTACGGTTCACACCGATCCAAACCAGCGAGCCATCCCTTCTACGCTTGCTGGTCCTGTCGCGCAACCTCACCTGTGACCGCTCGTGGGATATCGCCTTAACCCTTGATGGTACTATCTCACGACGCCCGCACCGTGGAAACCGTCCCCTCGCGCAGTTCATTCGCAGTCTACCTGACTCGGCTTGTGCTGCTGTCGGCGAGGACACACGCGCCCTGACCGAGCAACTGAGTGAGGATATTCGCCGTGCGGAGTGGACACTTCCCGAGCCCTTTGAAAGCGTCTCATTTGCCGTCAACGGCCTGGGTGGAAAGCCTTGGCAACCTGGACCTTGCGCGCGCCTAGGTATTATCTCCCCGTTTTGCGACGACGCAGCCTTGGATCTGCTGGCAAGCCTTCCCCACAAGGAACCACCAAAGTTGATCAGCCGCAGTGACGAACTTGCCGCGTTGTCACCAGACACCTTGACGCAGTTTGCCCAGGTAGCCGTGCTCGATGAGATGGCCACCATGGAAGACGGAGAAGCAGCAGCAGCCGAGGCACTGCATGGGCTACATGCCAAGGCCTTCATCGCCGAATCTGGCTGGGACACAGCGATCACCATAGGTTCTGGCAACGCGACACGTCCCGCCCTGCTGTCGGGACGTAATGTGGAGCTATTCGCCACGCTGACCGGCAGACGGTCACGTGTAGGCGGCGTAGAGCAAATCTTGGGCTCAAACGGATTCGGTCGGTTGACCCGAGAATTTTCGCCGGGCGAACTCCCCGTTCCCGACCCGGAACGGCGGGCCGCCGAAGCGCGGCTTGAGGAAGCGCGGCGCGGCCTCTGCCGCAGCGAACTCACCCTGCGCTGTCAGCTCGCCGAGACCGGCGACACTGCTGAGCCCCTGTGGTCGGTGCGGCTCGTCCCCACCGAGCCGCTGCCCCTGGCAGACATGTCCGCTGTAGCCGTTTGGCCCATTACCCGCGGCGAAGGACACAGCCGCGAGGCCCTAGAAGCCCTGTGTGCCGGGCAACCGGTAGACTTGGGGGCAATGCCACTGATCGATCTGAGCCGGTTCATGGCCTTCCGGCTTGTGGATGCGGCGACCGACTCGTCGATCCTTTTCAGCACCGGCTATGACCTCGAGGGCCTGCCGGCCGAGCGACACGGCGCTATCATCCGCTGGGTCATCGACAGCAAGGAGACCTTTCTACGCTACTTGCGGCTGCTGCTTGCCGAGCTGGGCGATCCTTTCGCCGCAGCACTCACCTCCCAGACCGCCAAAGGTGCTGGGGGCTGGCGCGCAGCGGCCGATGACACGCCACTGCTCGAGGAAATGGTCCGCGCCCTGTGTCGCGGCGGGGAGCAGCTTCAGGCCATCGAGCGGCTTATCTCCCGGCTGGAGTCTGCAGAGGCTGGCGGCCCGGACCTAATTCCACCCGAATTTCGCGTCCTGTGGGAGACTTTCCGCGTAGCGCTGAAGGCCAAGGAGAGTACTGATGCCAGCTGAGCCCTTTTGCGCAGCGCCCGCCCTGGCGCCGCTGAAAAACTTCCAACGGCGTACCGTCAACTACGTTTTCGAGCGGCTCTACGGCGCGTCTGATCCGACACGGCAGTTCCTAGTGGCCGACGAAATGGGCCTGGGCAAGACCATGGTCGCGCGCGGGGTCATCGCTCGCGCCATCGAGCATTTGTGGGATAGGGGGCAGCGGATCGACATCTTTTACATTTGCTCTAACCAGGCTATCGCGGCACAGAACATCAATCGGTTGAATGTCCTCGGTCGCCAGGAACTCGAGTTGCCGACGCGTATGACGCTGGTGCCGCTTCAGGTGCGCAACGGAGGCGGGCTCGAAGCAAACAAGGTCAACTTCATCAGCCTGACCCCTGGCACCACCTTTGACCTACGCTCGGCAACAGGCGTGGTTCAGGAGCGGGCACTACTGTTCCATTTACTGGAACCGCTCGTCCCACATCGGCGCGGCCTGCACAATCTGCTGCAAGTCACTGCGGGGGTGGATGGCTGGAACAGGGAAGTGGGAAACATGACACTTGAAGGCATCGATCCCCAAATTCTCGACCGCTTCCACCGCGAGGTACAGACCGATCCAACGCTATTGGAGGACGTAAAGTGTTTGAGTGAGCGCTTCCCCCGCCGGCGCCAGCACTACCCAGCCGAATTGATCCAGTCACGTAACAGCTTAGTGGCGCGTCTGCGTGCCAAGCTCTCCCATGCCTGCGTCGACTCGCTAAAGCCCGATCTCATCATCTTGGACGAGTTCCAACGGTTCCGGGAGCTGTTGCACGGAAAGAACGATGCCGCTCTGCTGGCGCGAGAGCTGTTTGACTACACTGACAGGGAGGGAAACGCGGCTCGCACCTTGCTTCTCTCAGCTACACCCTACCGAATGCTCACCCTCGCCGATGATGACCCTGAAGATGGCGACCACTACCAGGACTTCATCGACACCCTTGGGTTCCTATTCGGTTCTCACCAAGGGGATCAGTTGGCTGCTGAGCTGGACAATGAAATGCGGGCCTTCAGACAGTTTCTGCACGCACTACCCGGCACCTATGCCTCAGCCGTCGAGACGCGCAGCCGCGTCGAGGAGAAACTTCGCCAGGTCATCGCACGCACCGAGCGGGTCAGCAGCACGCGGCAACGCGACTCTATGGTGACAGAGCCCGCGCTTGAAGTCGTACTAGAGCCGGCCGATCTGCAACAGGCCGCCGTAGTGTCCGATGTCGCGCGGGCGCTCGATGCCCCCGAGATTGTCGAGTACTGGAAGTCGGCGCCCTATCTGCTCAACTTCATGCGCGACTACAGTCTCAAGCGCTTACTGCGAGAAGCGCTCGACTCCCCATCCGCCGCGCTTACTGCCGCTATAAAGCAGGTGGAGCCTGCGCTGCTGAACCGCCGAGCGCTCAACACATATCGTCCGCTCGAGCCTGCTAATGCCCGCATGCGGGCGCTAATGCACGACATGTTCGATCAACGGCTCGAAGAGCATCTGTGGATTCCACCCGCACTGCCCTACTACGGCATCAAGCGGGCCGAGAGACCGACCAAGGCACTGGTCTTCTCAGCGTGGCAGATGGTACCCGACGCCATCGCCGCTTTGCTCACGTACGAGGCAGAGCGGCGTATGAATGCGGGCGAAGCTGGCCAGCCCTACTTTGATCGTCACCGGCGCATGCCATTGCGATTTCGCAAAGAGCAAGGCCGGCTCACTGGCCTGCGTACTCTGATGCTCCTGTATCCGGCGCCGGAGTTGGCCAGGATCACTGACCCACTTGTGCTGTTTGCAGGGCACAAGGAGATGCTGTCGCTGGAGGCCATGCGGGATAGACTTGCGGAGCAAGTGCGGAGCGCCCTGACACCGCACCAGTCAACGTTGCCGACGGATCGCGAGGGGCGCGATATTAACTGGGCGGTGCCGGCCCTGTTGGATCGACTAAAAGGATCGCTCGCCACGACATGGCTGACCAGTGCAACGGGTTTATCAGCATTGGCTGCCGAGGACGCTTTCCGTGAGCACGTTGATGAACTCGATGCGGTATCCTCGCAAGCCACCCTCGGACCGCTGTCGGACGAGCTCGTTGATCTGCTTGTAGACGTGGCCCTCGGCAGCCCCTCCATCTGCGGACTGCGCGCGCTGCACCGGATTGCGCCTGATCTGGACTGGGACGACCCGGCTCTGCTGGAGGCGGCCTCTCGGATCGGCTGGGGCTTTCGCACGCTGCTGAACCAGCGAGACGCCGTGGCGCTCCTGCGCCGGGGCACCGACGATCGCTATTGGCACCGTGTTCTCACCTACTGCGCTGAGCACAACCTACAGGCGGTACTGGATGAATACACACACTATCTCGTGGATGCTGAAGGGCTGAGCGCACATCCGTCAGCCGAGCGGGCTAAAGGCGTAGCGAACGCGATAGTCAGAGCGCTTTCCATCCGACCTTCCCAAATTGACGTTGACCACCTAAAGAAGACGGCAGAGGGCTTCAAACTCGACAAGTTCCAAATGCGCGGACGCTTTGCGATGCGTCTAGCTGACTATCGCGACGAGGAAGGGGCAGTTGCTCGGGTCGGAGGCGTGCGCGACGCATTCAACTCCCCGTTTCGGCCCTTTGTGCTGGCCACGACCTTAGTCGGCCAGGAAGGCCTAGACTTCCATCCCTACTGCTATCGTGTCTACCACTGGAATTTACCAGGCAATCCGGTGGACCTGGAGCAGCGCGAGGGAAGAGTCCACCGCTTTAAGGGGCACGCCGTACGCCTGAATCTGGCCCAGCGTCAGGGGCAGACAATTCGGGGGAGCGGACGCGTTTCGTTCGATCCTTGGGCGGTTATGTTCGACCAAGCGCGAGAGGAATCAGATATAGAAACTGACCTTGTACCTTACTGGATCTACGAAGGTCCGGTGAAGGTCGAGCGGCGCGTACCGATGCTGCCTTACAGCCGTGAGGTGACTCGGCTGGGCTGGCTCAAACGCAGCCTGACTATTTACCGGCTAGCGTTCGGGCAGCCCCGGCAGGACGATCTTCTCGAATATCTCCAGCGACTCATGGACACAGACATCGCATTTGATGCCTTGGAAGATCTACAGCTCCGGCTTCAGCCGAGATTGGAAACATGACAATTCGGGAATAGAGCAGTGAGGGAATAAGAGGTTTCGCTACTGCTAAATAGCAGGCTTGTAGAAAGTTGCTACCTCAACTGCCTCTTAGTTGCTCCGCGAAGTGAAAGATTTTATCAATTTCATGGTCAGTGAAATTGTGATCGCTAATAAGGCGGAGCAAGCGAACCGCACAGGGATGGTTGACTAGGTAATGGGATATTTCTGGATCTGTGGACTCAGAAAGGCGGAATAATACATCCGGATCAGCAGCCAGCACTTTAGCGATATTCTTAATAACTGCTGGGCTAGGTGGTGGCTCTTTTCCACGCTCAATCCGGCTTAAATATGCCGGGGAAATACCGGACATAGAAGCCGTCTCTCTCAGGCTAAGATTCTGTGCTTGGCGAAGCTCTCGCACAGTGTCGCAAAATTTTCTCATTGAAAAATCCTAGCACATCGTTTAGTGTTATGCAACACGAAAAAATGTGGCCGTTTGGCGACCCTTGCGGTACCATTGAGGGTTGATTGACATTATGAAGCCCTGGATGTGCGGCGGAGCTACTGATGAACAGGATGATGAGCGATGAGGTTGGCGAAAGTGCGATACCAGCAGGGTATACGCTTGACTATGTCACAGGAAGGAAAATAAAAGAGACAAAGAAAGAGCTGGTACGCCAGCGAATCGCCCGTGCTTTGATTCATGAGTATGGTTTTTCTCCAGAAGATATGGAAATTGGTTACAAAGCCAAGGGTAGAAAAAAAATAGATATAGCCATATTTGGCCATGAAAAAGAACATATTCCAGAAAATATGCGCCGAGCAGTTGTGTGCCGACCTGAACCTGCCATGGGTAAAAATGCGGCCAGGATTCGAGATTTTGAGCAAGCAAAAAAAGACCTTGAAGAGATTGGGGCTATCATGCTTGAAATGGAGGCTGTTCAGTATGGCCTCTGGACCAACGGTTTCGAGTTCTTTTTCTTAGAGAAGCAACAGAGTCGCTTTGAGACGAAGTGCAATCCTGTTGGCGATTGGCCAATGGCGGAAGAGTCAGTTGGCACTAAAGATGTTGTCTCCGATGCTCACACCCGCATCGCCGACAATGAGATGCTCAAGATTACCTTTCGGCGTTGCCACAACTTCATCCACGGAAACGAGGGGATGCCCAAGGACGCCGCCTTCTGGCAGTTCCTCTATCTGATTTTCTGCAAGATGCACGATGAGAACCTGCGTGCCAAGCAGCGACAGGCCTGGCAGCGTCGATTCTGGGCCGGCCCCAAGGAGCAGTTCGAGGAGCAAGGCCGCAAGGATATCCGTATTCGTATCGAGGCGCTTTTCACTGAGGTTAAGAAGCATTACAAGAACATATTTCGAGGCAACGAGGAGATCACCCTCTCCAACCGGGCGCTGGCCTTTATCGTTTCTGAGTTGGCCAAGTACGATTTCACTCGTACGGACGTTGATGCCAAGGGTGTTGCCTATCAGGAACTGGTGGGCGTCAATCTGCGCGGCGACCGTGGACAGTATTTCACTCCCCGTGGCGTCGTGAAGCTCGTCATTGAAATGCTCGACCCCAAAGAGAACGAGAGCCTTTTAGATCCGGCTTGTGGGACAGGTGGCTTCTTGGTTGCCACTCTTGGGCATATGCTAAAAAAGTTCCGTGACGAGCAGGATACCCAGGCTGGGAACGAAAGCACAACTGAATTCTTGAGTGTCCATGAGCGGTTGAAAGAGTATGCTGCTGCCAACGTCTTCGGAACGGACTTCGACCCCTTCCTTATCCGCGCCGCTCAGATGAACATGGTGCTAGCGGGTGACGGCCGAGGTCATATATACAATATCAACTCTCTGGAGTTCCCGCTGGGGTACCTGGATGATTTGCCTGCTGCGGAGAAGGAGATCCCGTTGGGCTCGGTGGATATAATCGCCACCAACCCCCCCTTTGGCTCCGACATTCCGATTACCGACAAGCACATTCTGGAGCAGTACGAGCTGGCTCATAATTGGGAGCCGGACGGCGAAGGTGGTTTCCGTAACACCGGCGTCCTCAAGGGAAGCGTTGCACCTGAAATTCTATTCATCGAGCGCTGCATCAAATGGCTGAAACCGGGAACTGGTCGCATGGGGATCGTTCTTCCGGATGGCATTCTTGGCAACCCGGCGGCGGAATATATTCGCTGGTGGATCATGCGTGAAACCCAGGTGCTGGCCTCCGTCGATCTGCCGGTGGAAGCCTTCATCGCCGAGGCCAATGTCAACATCCTTACCAGCCTGTTGTTCCTGCGCCGCAAGGATAATCAAGAGAAGCATCGTGAGGCGCTGGGAGGGGGCGAGAAATACCCAGTCTTCATGGCTGTGGCCGATAAAGTTGGTTTCGACCGCCGTGGCAACAAGCTTTATAAACGCACCCCGGACGGCGCAGAGATTGTCGAGCCTAAGAAACATATCGAACGCATCCGAATCGGCGGACGCTTCGTGGAACGGGTTCTGACCCGCAGTGAAAAGATCGAGGACAACGATCTGCCGATCATCGCTGAGAAGTACCGCGAATTTCTCAGGGAGCAGAACGGATGAGCGGTCAAGACGACATCATTGAAGTCCGGCAGGATGCTGTCGAAGAGAGCGGCCCGGAAAACTTTTTCATCGACATCCTAACCGGCAACAAGGAGAGCGCCTCGGCCAAGAAGCTGCTGGTGCAGAAGGTTCTGCGCCTGCTCATCGAGAGCTACGGCTTTGACCGGAACGACCTGGAGGTTAACTACAACCCCCAGATCCCCGGCCAGGGGCGCAAGCGCATCGACATCGCGATTTTCCGTCCCGATGCCGAGCATAACAACGACAACCTGCAGCGGCTCATCGTCTGCAAGAATCAGAAGAAGCGCGACAAGCTCCGTTCCATTACCGAGGCTGACGCTGACCTGCGCGAGCTCAAGGAGCTGCTGGAGCTGATCCCCGGCGCGACGCTGGGCATGTGGACCAACGGCCAGGAGGAGTTCCTATTCCAGGTCGAACGTACCCGCTTCGAGGTCCGCGCCAAACCGCTGGGCGTCTGGCCGGTGCCGGGCGAACGCACCACCGATCTCGACCGCACCGGCGGCATCATTCAGGTCAGCGCCGAAGCGGAAGATCTGGAAGACGCTTTGCTGCGCTGCCGCCAGTATCTGAACCGCAACCTGGGACTCGACCACAAGGATTCCTTCAAGCAGTTGGCCGTGCTGATGCTGGCCAAGATCTTTGATGAGACTCTGCCCACCGGCGAGCGCAAATTCTGGATCAGGGGCGACGAGCCTTTCACCGAGGCGGGCCAACAGGCCATTGCCCAGCGCATCAACGAATCCATTGCCGCCGCCAAAGCCTGGCAACCGATCCTGCTGACCCGTGGCTGGGATCTGACGCTGGAACCCCACGAGACCGCCCGCATGGTCATGGAGCTGGCTCGCTATAACTTAAGCGAAACCCAGCCCCGTTACCGCACGGGGGCCTTCCGTGCTGTTGCCCGCAGCGTGATGGATGGCCGCGAGGGGCGCTACCCCACACCGCTCAACGTGGCCGAAATGGCGGTGGAGATGCTTGACCCGCAACCCGGCGAACGCATCATGGACTGCTCCAGCGGTACCGGCACCTTCCTGGCTATGACCGCCGCGCACATCTTCAAGAAAAAACTGGCGGCCATGGGCACCACGCCTGAAGAGGCCACCAACGAACAGATCCGCCAGGCGCAAAACGAAACCGCCGCCTGGGCGGCCAGCAATGCCCTGGGCTGCGACATCGATCCCTTCCTGGCCGTGGCCAGCCGCATGAACCTGCTGTTCACCACCGGCAATCCCGGCCGCGTGTTCCGTATCGATGCCCGCACCTTCCCGGACGGCGATCTGGATGGCATCGAAGCCGCCCGCCCGGCCATGCCGCTGGGCAGCATGGATATGGTCCTGCTCAACCCCTGGTTCTCGACCCAAGACACGGTGAGCGACACCTCCATCCTGGAGCGCTATGACCTGGGCAACAACTGGGAGCGAGACGAAGAAGGTGGATTCCGCAACACCGGCAATCTGAGTACCGGTGGCGTGCCGCCCGAGGTGCTATTTATCGAACGCGCCCTGCAATGGGTGAAGCCCGGTACTGGCCGCGTGTGCATCCTGCTGCCCGATGGCTTGTTGGGCAATCCTGCGCAAGAGTACGTACGCTGGTGGATTCTGCGCCACTGCGAGGTACTTGCCTCGGTCGACCTGCCAGTGGAGCCCTTCAAGGTCACGGTGAAGGAATATGGGCTTACACCTGCCCTACTGAGCCTCCTAGTTTTTCGTCGACGTAGTCAAGAAGAACTGATAAACGCGATGCATCCGGAATATAACGTCTTCATGGCTGTAGTAGATCGGGCTGGAGTCGATGCCCGAGGCAATTTCTTATTCCAGCGAGCCCCAGATGGCGAGGAACTGATTTTTGAAGATGACGTTATTGAAAAGGTACGCCAAGGTGGTGAAGTCGAAATCCGGCGCACCACGCGTCGTAACCGCCGTACTCATGATGAATTGCCAGTAGTTGCAGAGAAATTCCGAGAGTTCCTTCGGAATGGAGAGGTGTCCGCATGATAGTAAAAGCAATACCCAGCACCTGGTTGATAGAAGAAGAGCACCGTCTTGATTGCGGGCCGTTCGTTAAAGGCAGTATGGAAGCGAGAAAAATCCTTGAACACTTGGATTGCAAAAAGGATGCATTAGTTGATGTGACCAAAGGTGGTATGGAAGGCATGTATCACGTCGGTCAAGACAAGATCATCTGGGCGGCTGACACGGAGCACGGAATTCCTTTTCTCCGAAGTGCAGATATCTTGCGAGCAGATATCTCTTACCAACTTTTTATATCTCGTAAGCAAGTGGCTAATAATCCACTTTTCACCTGCCCTGAAGGAGCAACCTTAATCACGAGGTCAGGAACCATTGGGAGAATGATGTATGCTAGGAAGGGATTGGATGAAGTTGCGATATCTCAAGATGTATTAAAGGTTGTTCCTGAGACAAGCAAAATTTCTCCTGGGTACCTGTACGCATTCTTGACCACCAAGTTTGGTTTGCCGATAGTAACTGGTGGCACTTTTGGGTCAATAATTACGCACATTGAGGCCGAGAACATCGCTGATATTCCCGTGCCTAGGCTAGGGGAAGTAGAAGGTGAAGCAGATCGCCTAATTAAGAGGTCTGCATCCTTGCTCTGCAAGTATCAGAAAAATTTACACGAATCGACCAAGGTCTACTTTGATGGCGTTGGCCTAAGCGATATCACCTCATCAATTTGGAGTTCATGGGGTAGCGACCTTGGCTTTGCCATGAAGGCGGACGTAAGATCACTTCGAGCCCTTAATTTTAATCCCCGGTTTAATAGATTGTGTGAAAAAATTAAACAAGGTAGCTGGAAGTCCTTATCTGAAGTTTGTATTGAGGGAACACTGAGGAGTGGGCCTAGATTTAAACGGATCGATGCTGATCCGGAATTTTCTTATCAGCTAATAGGGCAAAAACAAATTTTTTGGTTGCGACCAAAGGGGAGATGGATTGCAAAGAGCTCCGTTGGTGATGAAGTACTCGTTCCGGATGGAACAATTCTCGTAGCAGCGCAAGGCACTCTTGGAGAAAGTGAGCTTTTTTGTCGTGCTGAGTACATTACTGGAAAAAACCTTGAGAGAGCATATTCCCAGCACTTCTTGAGAGTTATCGCTGACGAAAACATTATTGAGCCTGGAGCTCTTTTTGCTTTTATGCGTTCTGAAACTGCCTTCAGAATGCTGCGCTCAGCTTCGACTGGGAGCAAGCTTCAAGACTTCCACTATGCAGTACTGCCTTCGCTACCAATTCCATATCCTGATAAGGATGTTCGTGCTCGTTGCCATGAACTGGTTGTAGAAGCCTATGAGGCGAGAGAGAAAGCTATCGAGCTAGAGGACCAAGCTCGCACCCTCGTGGAGCGCACCATTGAGGAGGGAGGCCGCTAATGGCGAAGGTCATACCCATCGGGCAACCCGCGAACGAATCTGAACGTCAGGCCATCGGTTTCCTTCGGGATCATTTGCCTGATGGCTGGCTGATCTTCCACAACTTCGAGATGCGTCAAGGGCAGGAGGTGTTCGAAATCGACGTAGCTATCCTTGCGCATCACGCAGTGTATCTGGTGGATGTCAAAGGGACGCGGGGCAATATCGATGTGTATGGCTCCAAGTGGTACCCACAGGGGCGGCAACCGTTTCACTCGCCTCTCGCGAAGCTTCGTCACCACGCGAAGGTGATGGCCAGCATCATAAAAGAGAGTCACAAAGGAGTTATTGAGCTGCGCAAGGCCCATGTGCATGCGACCGTGCTGCTTACCGCCGATGACGCCGCCGTGTTCGACCAGGCAGGCATCGACAGCCCGGACGTGACCGACTTCAAGCACTGTCTGAAGTACTTCCGCGACGCGAATCGCATTCCCGACAGCCGGCTGGATAACATCACCCGCTTCCACTCCCAGATCGCCAAGGCGATCACAGGCAACGCCAAGCCCAAGAGCGCGGCGCTGGTGTTCCGCGACTGGCAGGTGGAAGAAAAGCTGGGCGGCACCGACCGCTACACTGAATACCGCGCCAAGCACAACCTGTTGGGCAAGAGCGGCGGTATGGCCCGCCTGCGGGTCTATCAGGCCGATCCTTACCAGGACGAGACCGCCCGCAAGGAAGAGTTCAAAAAGATCAGCAACGCCTATCGCGCCGTGGCGCACATGCCGACCCACGCCAACTTGCTGGCGGTGAAGGATCTGTTCGTCTCCGACGATGAGGATAAGGTAGTGCTGGTCACCGAGGACCTGCCCGGCCAGGCCCTGCGCCTGCATATCAACAAGGCTTCCCTGGCGCTGACCTTTGACCAGAAGCTCCAGGTGATGCGCGATGTGCTCTCGGCCCTGGACCATGCGCACCGGCATGAGGTGATCCACCGCAATCTCACCCCGGACGCCATTCTGGTCACTAAGGGCGGCCAGGCCCGGGTGACGGGTTTCGATTTCGCCCGGGTGGGCAAGAACCGAACCTCCACCATCGCCGATCAGGTGGTGGATGACCTGGAACCCGCCTACCAGGCTCCGGAATGCTTCAAGGACCCGACCCAGGCTAGCATCGCCTCCGACCTTTATGCCGCAGGGCTGATCATCTATGAACTGCTGATCGGCGAGCTGCCCTTTGAAAGTGTCGACCAGATGATGGAGGCCGACGGCCTGTTTCCGATGAAGCCCTCGGAACATAAGCCGGATCTACCCAAGGGGGTCGACGAGTGGTTGCAGAAGTTCTGCGAGTTCGATCCCGAGGAACGCCACACCAGCGCGGCCATCGCCCGCAAGGGTCTGGATGACCTGATTCTGCCGGAGGCCAAGAACGATTCCGCCCCGGATGTGAGCGGCCCGGCCGTGGTCGTGCCGGAGCTCCCCGATGACCTGATGAACCTGCCCCAGGATTTCATCCTTGGTGATCGCTTTCGCATTCAAAAGAAGCTGGGCAGTGGCGGCTTCGGTGTCGCCTACAAGGTGTTCGATTCCCTGGGCGATGTGGTGCGGGTCATCAAGCTGGTGACCAAGGATCGCCGCAGCGTTTATGAACGCCTGCGCCGGGAATACAAGACCCTGACCAATCTGCCGGACCATCCGCACGTGGTGAAAGTGGTCTGGGCGGATCGCATGGCCGACGCCAAGCAGACGCCTTACATCGTTTTTGAGTATGTGGAAGGTCTGGATGTCTCCGATCTGATCGATGCCGAGGCGCTTTCGCTGGATGATGCCGTGCGCATCGTGCGCGAGGCCGCCGATGGGCTGGCCCATCTTCACCAGCACGGCGTTTACCATCAGGACGTTAAGCCCTCCAACCTGCTGTGGACCGATAAGGGTGTCCGCATCATCGATTTCAACGTTGCGGTCTCCGAAAACGACGAGGTTCAGGGTGGTGGCGGAACGCGTCGCTACCTGCCGCCGGATTACGATTACTCCTCCGAGCCTGATGCTTCGGATCGAATGGACCGCGACCTCTATGCCCTGGGCATCTCCTTCTATGAGTGTCTGACCGGTAAGTATCCTTTCGACGACCCGACACCGCCGATTAAGACTCAGCCCAAGGACCCCAAGCAGTTCAAAGGCTGCGCCGATCTCAGCTCATCGCTGGTCAATGTGCTGGTGAAGATGATCGCGCCGGAGCGCAAGGATCGCTTCGCCTCAGTCGATGAGTGCTTAACCGCCATGGCCGAGGTCAAGCGCATGCGCTCGGTGCTGACCACTGGCGAGATTGGAGCCGGACCTAAGGTGGTGTCCAAGCTGGGCTTCGAGCCGACCAAGCCCAACACCAACCCCTTTGTCACGCATCTGCTGACTCTCTACAGCCAGAGCCAGGTGTCTAACTCGGGCACACGAGGTCTCGACGAAGTTGGTAAGGCCACCTACGTGCCGACCTATCTGGATGAGAAGCTCAAACCCGCGCTGCTCAAGGGCGAGTTCCGGCTGGTCATCATCAGCGGTAACGCCGGTGACGGTAAGACGGCCTTCATTCAGCAGTTCGAGGCCTTTGCCGAGAGCAAGGGCGCACAGATGCAGCGTGGCGCGAATGGAGCCGTGTTCCAGCTCAAGGGACATACCTACCAGAGCAATTACGACGGCAGCCAGGATGAAGGCGACGAGCGCAACGATGCCGTGCTCCAGAAGTTCTTTGCTCCCTTCGCGGGCAAGGACGCTGACCTCTGGCCCGAGAATCAGAGCCGCCTGATCGCGATCAACGAGGGGCGGCTAGTCGATTTCTTCCTCGAGCACGAAGAGGAGTTCCCGCTGCTCGCCAAGCAGATCCAGCAGGGATTGGCCGGGGCCGCTCCGGAAGGCGGTATCGCGGTCATCAACCTCAACCTGCGCTCGGTGGTCGCCGAACCCGAGGAAGGTCAGCCCTCGATTCTGGAGCGTCTGATCGCCCGCATGACGCAGCAGGAATACTGGCTGGCCTGCGAGAAGTGCGACCTCAAGGGCAAGTGCTTTGCCTACCATAACGCCCGGACCTTCCAGGACCCGGTTGCCGGTCCTAAGGTGATCGAACGCCTGAAGATGCTCTACACCATCACCCATCTGCGCGGGCGACTACACATCACCATGCGCGACCTGCGTTCGGCGCTGGCCTTCATGCTGGTGGGCACCCAGGACTGCGACGGCATTCATCAGCTCTATCAGAACGGCGGTGAAAAGACCCAGAATCGCATCCTTGACGGTTACTATTTCAACTCGTGGCTTGGCGGGGCGGAAGGTTCCAATGACCGGCTGATTGCTTTGCTGCGCGAGATCGACGTTGCCGAAGTCAGCAACCCTGATCTGGACCGCGAGCTTGGCTTCCTCAATCCCAAGACCAAGACTATGAGTCGCTTCTCGTTCACGGAGCGGGCCGGATATGACAATGAACTGTTAGAGACGCTGTACCACAACCTACCTCGCGATTACTCGTCGAAGAACCGTGCTCGATTGATCGCCAAGCACCGGAATTACCTCTCGCACATGCGGCGTCGCCATTTCTTTGAGCGACGCGACATCGGCTGGAAGGAGATGCTGCCTTACGGAAGCATCGACCCCTTCCTGGATGCCATTGAGCAGCCGGGAGCGAAAAGCACCGATGAGATGACCGCCATTCTTCGGGCCATTAACCGGGGCGAATGCCTGAGCGATCCGGCGCGGCTGGGCAACCAGTTGGCGCTGCGTGTCCGCCAGGTGGATAAGGGCTCGATCCGCAGTTACCGCCTCTTTGACGGCGACCATTTCACGCTCCACACCGAGCAGGAAACAGCGGCCAATCCTTTCCTCGAGTGCCTGTCTCAGGCGCTAGTGCTGCTTTACGACACCGGTGACGGCCACAAAGCCAGCCTGCGCATCAATCTCGACATCTATGAAATGCTGATGCGACTGAACAACGGCTATCGTCCCAGCATCGAGGAACAGGAAGGTTTCTACTTGAGTCTGGCGGTATTCAAGAACCTGTTAGCTTCAGTTCCATACAAGGAAGTGTTGTTAACAAAGGCTGGGCACAAGTTTTATGAAATATGCCGGGAGGACGATGGCCGACTGGTGATGGGTGTATCAGAGAAGGGGGCTGAATACCATGTCAATTAAAGGGCGCGACAAGGAGTTCAGAATACCCAAGGTTACTTATCTCGATTTCAAACATATCGAGATGGATCGTGTGTTAACGATGTTGTTTCCTCGACTCAAGTACGAAGGCTACGCCAGCCGCAGGCCGCCGAGAGGTGGAGACCTTTCTGTGGATGAGTTTCTGGAGGACTTTCTAGAGCACCCAGAGTGGTTTGCCGGGTTCGATAAACACCCCGATATTACTCGCGCATGGATTGAAACCGACCTGATGGATTTGGTTAATCGAGGCAAGAGCAACCAGGCACTTGCTGCGCCGAGGCCCCTGCACGGCAACACCTATAAGTTCCGCAACGCCAAGCACACCCGCGACTACGGCGCTGCCGAGCAGATCTACTGGATGCTTTTCTATGCCCGTAAAGGTAAGGGCCAAGCGGCGCGGGATGCCTTGAAGCGCTTCTTCTTCCCGGGAATCGACCTGGTGACGGACCGCTACGATCCCAACGTATCCGTGGATGTGGAAACGCAGGCCATCCTTCGTCTGGATCATCAGGTTACCCAGGACATGAAGGACTCCAAGGAGCCCTCTCGCTTCCAGCCGCTATGTATCGGCCAGGCCGATATTATGGCCGACGACATTCTGCGGTTACTGGCCTATGAGCCCTATATTCCGCGTTCGGTGCTGGTGGATTACCTCAAGACCCTGATGGCATTCCATCTGGCGCTCTATCACCTCAAGCTGCTGCAGATGCTCCCCAAGATGGTGAAACAGCGCTCCGGCAACGATCTCTGCACCGCCAAGGAATGCCCGATCGACCCAGGCCTCGACAATGCACTGGAAGGCTGTCCTTACCGCGTGGCGCTGGTCGTGGATATGGGCGACGTCAACAATCCGCACATGGCCGAGTTGGCTCGCAGGTCCACTGACCGGCTCTATCGTCAGATTCCGGCCTTCGTGCAGGCCAATTTCGTTGTCAAGAAGCTCGATGAGATGGCGGAATACCTCAGCAAGAAGACAGGCAAGCTGGCTACCCCTGGGGGTGGCGTGTTCACCGTTGGCGACCTGGTCGCCCTGCTTAAGCCCGAGCACGACACCGAGCGTCAAGCCTACTTCAAATTCCGCCTGGCGAGCCTGATCGAGGAATCGACCTCAGGGAACGAGGACGTCGATCCGGAGATCCGGGAAGTCACTGGCATGGGCCTGGGCGAGTTCGAATCCTTCATCGAAATCCTGATGGCGTATCGCGGTAACTATCATCGCCAGTACATCACTGAGTGTCTGGACTCTTTATTGCTGAAGAACAAAGAGAACGGTCTTCTTGCCCAATCTCGGACCAAGGGAAGTCCTCGGCGATTTGTGCTGGGAAGCAAGCTGCTCGAAGTTCTCCTTCAGATTGCTGTGCTCACCCAAGACGGCGGGCGTTTTGTGACCCGTGAGGTTCGCATCGAGGAATTGCTGGCCTTTTTGAGAAACCGCTATGGCCTTCACATCGACCGGCTGCCGGAAGGAATCCAGGCCAACAGCAGCATCCTGGACAGACGCGCCCTGCGCCTCAATCTCGAGGCCTTCAAGCGCCGCCTGCGTGAAATCGGGTTCTACGAGGATCTGTCGGATGCCTACGTGACTCAGAAGGTATCGCCCCGCTATGCCATTGAGAAAAATGACGGAACTGATAAGAACGGGAGGCACGCATGAGTAACGCGTTCACCAAGCTTTCCCAGGAGAAATTGAACGCGTCGGTCGCTGGTCTGCTGTGCCCTCGTATCGAAGCGATCCTGGGTGATCGTGGCCCAGGCCACTGCATGCGGGTCACCGATCTTGATGACGATGTCATGGAGTCGGTTTGCAAGGAACTGCGGCGAACCCGGCCCGACGGAAACATCTTTATCCTCGGCAGCCGTGACCAAGAAGGAATGCCTTTCCGTGTGACCTCCACCAAGCTGGTGGAACTGCGAAACCCTAACGCGAACGGCGAGCTGCGTCAGCCTTTGCTGGTCTTCATACCGACCTCGCTCCGTACCAGTGCCGAGGACTCTTTTGGCGTGGCGACCTTCGAGGAGCTGGCTTTCACCGGTATCTACGAGAACCTGATCGACGCGTTGCTTGACCGGCTGCCGGCAACGCTGGTTGGCCATGTTCGCGATCTCTTGGGCATCCTAACCGAGGAGGAATGGCTGTTTGCCGACGATGTTTCCCGCGTGCGGTATCTGCTAACCGCGCTCGAAAACGGGATTGATGGAGAAACCCTCGGGGCCAGCCTGTATGAATTGGCGTTGATTCCGGACTTCAAACTCTTTGCTGATCCCAGCATGGTCAATGGCAAGATTCGCCGCAACCTCGGCAGCGTTCGCAGTCTGATGACCTCTCACAAGTCGGTTCGTGGCCGTATCGCCGATCTGGGGCTCAGCGACAAGGCATTGGAGTCACGCCTATTCGCCTATTTTGAAAAATATGACGTCCAGGAGCCCGAATCCTGGACGCCGGCCATCGCGACAGACAAGAGCTGGTGGAGCATATCTTTCGACAAATGGACGTTCCAGGAAGAGCTTTCGCTGGACAAGGTTCTTCTGACTGTGCTGGAGACCGACTTGCCGGTCGTTACGGAAGATGAGGCCGACGAACAACTCTCCGGCCTCATTGGGCAACAGGTACTGGTCCCGAACGACCGCCGCAAAATGAACGTGGTGTTCGAGGTTAACCCTCACCCCTGCAAGGTCAGCGGGCTTGACCATTTTACTGTTCAAGTTATTTCACAGAATGACGGCCCGGTAGGAAAAACCAAAAAGGTCAAAGCCTGGACACCGAACCGCCTGCATTGCACAACCAACCTGGCCAAACTCAATAAAATCGAATTCGAGGAAGGATGGCATTTCATCCGTGTAATGCCTTGGACCGCCGATGGCGACCCGATTCCGCTGGAAGCGGATTCCGTCTCTGAGGGAGCTAAACGCTCTTACGAGAGCGAACCTTTTTACGTCCTGCCCGGTGGCAAGATCGAGGAAGAACCGCCGCAACGCGCCATCCCCATTGAGCAGAGCTTGGAGCATGCACGTTTCCGGCTGCAACTGACTGCCCTGGGCGATGAACGCGATCCCGATGATATCGCCATCAGTGGTGTCGCCTGGGCTGAGGGAGGTCGTTCCAAGAAGACCTCCCGGCAGGAAACCCTGCACGCAAAATTCGGTCGTGAGGGCGCTGTTCAAATCCCGCTCTCGCGAATGCTCAAGACTATCGAGCAGCGCATCTTGGTGGAGCCCAAGCACCCATCGGGCTGGCGAATGCAGATCAACCTGGATACCGCCGAGCCGCCTTCCGAGGTCGGTCTCACGCTGCCATCATCCGCTGCGATGGCTTCCTTTCTGGCTGCCCGCGAAGAGTTTTTTGCAGTGGTGCGCAAAGACACTGCCGAGCTGATCATGCAGGGGCTTTCGTTCAGGGACTCGGAAAAAGAATGCCTCGCGTATGCTGAAAGCTACCTCGACTTGGTCAGGAACCTCATCCGTCAGGCCGAGACGACTTCCGGTGCCGAGCGCCAGCAGCACCTGCAAGCGCTCAGGAACGTGCTGGCCGTCGATTCCATTCATGTCATCTTGACCGACTTTCGTGGAAGGCATCGTGAGGCTGTGTTGGCCTCCCCAACCCATCCGCTCCGTGCCTTGTGGCTGAGCAGTTGGGTCACATTGGGCAAGGATTGGATCGAGAAGATCAAGTCAGGTGGGAAGGATCACATTCCTCATGTCCGTTCCTCTCTGTTGGATGGTCTTGTTCCCTCTGCCTATCCGGTCGGTATTCCCGTAGAGGATGGCCGCATCTTCACGCCGGTGGACAACCTGAATGCGTTTTGGGCTCTCTACGCCCCGACAACCGAGGGGAATTCCCGTGGCCTGATGGCGGAGATCTGTTCGGCCCTCGGCTTGGCCGAGCCCTCTGCGGCGGGGGCCGATATATCCGGAAAGGTCATTGCGGATAAGATCGAGCGCTATCTCTCCCAGCATCCGTATGTGCGAGAGCTTGCTCTTAACATCTTCAACCCCGGAGCCGGTTCCGTGATAGCGGAGGCCTTAATATCGCTCCAGCAGAAGCGTGAGCATGCCGACTTGCGCTATGACATCCGGCTCTTTACCTCCGACCCCGACTCACCGATTTTGGGTGAGGCGCTTGAATCTATGGTCCGTCCCGGCGCCACGGTATACGAGGCCGCCGACGCGTTTGCGACTTCAACCGGCAGCCATCTGTTCTCTAAGCTCAACTTGGCCAAACACGCGCTAGATGAGTTCCATGCCAATTCTAAGGAGTTTCCAGCACACATTAGCGTTCTTCTGGATGTGTTTCCCGCCGAGGAGCTTTCCATTGTCGAGAAACCGATGGGAGTGACTCCGCTGCAAGGGTTGATACAGGACTTTGATACCGAATTCGCTGATGACGATTCGGGTACCTTCTGGAATAAGCGGCCGATTGTTGGGCGCTCCCTCGGCGCGGACAACCACGCTGCTTGCTTTGATTTGCTGTCGTCGCTGAGCCGCCACCTCTGTTTTGCCACCTCAGCGGTTGCTGCTTCTGGTGCCAGTTTCAAGGCCTTACCCGTCGTGACCCTTGGCCTCGATGTGGCCCAACGAGAACTGATTTATGAGGTTCACCAAATCAGCGATTGGGTGTTCACCATCGACCGAAATATGGGGATTGAGTTTTTCGACCATGGCGGTCGGAAGAACAGACCGGACTATCTGATTGACTATGTGCCGGGAGCCAGCTCCCAGGCGACACATAACCTGATCATCTCCTCGCGCTCGAATAATGAGCTGGAGGCTATGCTGAAGCCGGTGCTGCTTGAGCACGGTTTATCCGCCGACGGCGAGCAGTCGGTTCAGATTCTGGCAAACCTACGGTCGCTTTCCGGTCAGCTTGCCCTGAAACTGATTTCCGCACGCACGCAACAGGCGGAGGCTCTTGGCCTGGCGCTGGCGCGGCTCTATCTCGAATATCAGGGTGCGTTGAGCAATCAGGTTATTGTGCCGCTGGACGCACACACGGACCTCTACCGCTCAAGCGGTGAGTCAGACGACGTCAACGATGCCATCAGCCTGCAGCGCACCGACTTGGGCTTGTTCGATTTGGATTTGAACACCAGGACGATCACCTGCAATCTGGTCGAGGTGAAGTGTTATTCGCAGGTCGGCGACTTTTCGGCCTTCAACCAACTGAAGGAGCGGATATCCGCCCAGATCAATCAGAGTGAGCGCATCCTACAGCGCCACTTCGACCCGGCTCTGAAAAAACCGGACCGGCCGGATAGGTTGCTCAAGAGCCGGGAGTTGTCTCAGATCCTTCGGTTCTATCTGGAACGCTCACTGCGTTACGGGATCTTTGATGTGACTGCCTCGCAGGAAGCGCGAGGGCTGCTTGAATCCATCGAACAGGGCTACTCGCTTCAGTTTAGGCGCTGCGCCCTGATCTTCGACTTCGATAAGACCGGAACCGAAGCCCCGGACAATGAGGTGGGTATTGAATTCCACCGCATCGGCAAGGATCTCATTCACGCCTTGCTGGAGAGCTGCCGCAAACCTGTGTCCGTCGAGATTGAGGAGGAACCAACCGCGCATCTTCTGAGCGAGCAGTTCATACCGAACGTGCCAAAGCTTGAGACAGCCGCTTTCATCGCACCCAAGAGAGCCCGGTCAACGTCCTGGACAGCGGATGAACTCTGGGACGAAGAGCCGGAGGCACCGATCACCCAACCAACACCTCCTGCTGCAGAGGAAACACCCGTACCTGCCCAAGAAGAAAAGGAAGGACAAGCGAAACCCGTCGAGCAAGCACCTCGACCTTCCACCATTGCGCCTGAAGAAGAAAAAGAACAGCCCGTCTCCGTTGCTGTTGAACCGGAAGAACCTGTTCAGCCCGAGCTTGAATCACCAGAACATCCGACACCCGAGCCTGCGCCTCAAGCCGAGGTCAACTATGACATCATGCTGGGCGTTAATGGCGACTCACCCCAGTACGGTTTGCTCGGAGAGGTTTCCGGCAGAAAAATAGCCCTGGACCTTAACCACACCCATACGATCAGTCTCTTTGGGGTTCAAGGTGGCGGCAAGAGCTACACCCTTGGAACCGTTATTGAGATGGCGTCCATGCCGCTTCAGCACATCAATGTGCTGCCAAGCCCGCTCGCCACCGTCATTTTCCATTACAGCCCGACGCAGGATTATGCGCCGGAGTTTACTTCGATGATCAATGCCAACTCGGTGGATGAAGAGATCCGCATCCTTCGTGAGCGTTACAAGGCTAACCCGGAAGCCCTGAAGGATGTCCTGATTCTTACCCCGGCCAATAAGGTGGATGATCGCCGGGCCGAGTACCCGGATATTGAGGTTAAGCCGATTGCTTTTTCTGCCTCCGAACTCAAGGCGGCGCACTGGAAGTTCCTGATGGGAGCGATTGGTAGCCAGAGCATGTATATGCGGCAAATCAATCTCATCATGCGGGGACTAAGGGATAACCTGACTTTGGATGCCCTGCGAGCCGGTATCGATAACTCTGGTCTGTCCGATCACCTTAAAGAGCTGGCGCAGACGCGTCTGCTGTTTGCCAGCGAATATATCGATGATAACCAGCGTCTTCAGGATCTAATACGCCCAGGCCGATTGGTTATCGTCGATTTGCGTGATGAATACATCGAAAAGGATGAGGCCCTCGGTCTATTCGTGGTAATGCTTCAGATTTTCTCAGAAGCAACCTACCAGGGAAGCGCCTTTAACAAACTCGTAGTTTTTGATGAAGCCCACAAGTACATCGAGAATGATGACTTGGTATCCGGTTTGGTAGAGGTCGTCCGTGAGATGCGACATAAGGGGACCAGCATCATGGTTGCCTCTCAAGACCCACCATCAGTTCCGGTCTCTCTGATCGAACTGTCTTCGCAGATCATCATGCACAAATTCAATTCCCCCGCCTGGCTGAAACACATCCAGAAGGCGAATGCCGCCCTTGGGGAGCTGACCTCTGACAAGATGAGCCATCTCGGTACCGGAGAAGCCTATGTATGGTCGAGCAAGTCATCTGATGATGCCTTCAGCCGTGGTGCCATAAAAATAAAATGTAGGCCTCGCATAACACAACATGGCGGAAGTACAAAAACAGCGGTGTAGAGCTCCTTGAAATAGCCTTGATGATTTAAAAAAATTTATCTACAAATGCCGGTGCTACCCATGAAGGGCAGCACCGGCGTGATGGCTAGAGTCCATTCAGATATGTCCCAGTTCGGCAAGTGACAAACACCCCTCACTCCCGACTATCACATGATCGATCACGCGTATCTCCACGATCTCCAAGGCTTCCTTCAGACGCTGAGTAATGCGCCGGTCGGCGTCGCTGGGCTCGGGATCGCCACTAGGGTGGTTATGAACGAGAATCACCGCGGCGGCGTTGTGAGCCAGGGCCTGCTTGACTACCTCACGGGGGTACACGTTGGCTGCGTCGATGGTGCCGCGGAACAGCTCCTCAAATTTGATCACCCGATGCTGGGTGTCGAGGAAGATGGCACTGAACACCTCGTGCTCGTAGTCCAGCAGCAGCATCTGCAGGTACTCGAAGGCCAGCGCTGGCTGGGTGATCTTGCGGCCCTTGGCCAGCCGGCGACGGGCGAAGGCCTTGGCGATGCTCAAGAGCTCCGCTTCTGAGACCGTGTCGGTGATGCGGTAGGTGCCGGCAACTTCGCCGGCACTCAGCTTGTGATGGTTCATGGTGTGTCTCCTCAAGCAGCCATGACCATGGCCATACGGCGCTCCAGCTCCTCGTAGAACGCCTCCACGCGCTCGGCGATGGTGCGGATCATCGTCTTGTCCCGATAGGCACGCTTGACGAACAGCGGCATGCCGGGCCAGTAGCTGACGAAATCGATCCACTCGCGCTCGCTGACCCACAGACCACCCTGGCACTGGGCCACGTGCTCCTGGGGCAGCTCGTCAGCCAGCAGCAGCTCGATTTGGTATTTGGGCAGCTTGGTCTTGATCTCCACCAGGCCGTGGCTGCCCACCAGGCAGTCAGGTGAGTAGCCCACCCCGTGATTGAGAATGATGCCGGCCTGCTCCAGACGAGGCAGGCCAGTAGCTTCCTGGTAGAGGTCCCTCGCTACCGGTTCCAGCTCGTGACCTCGCTGGGTGTGGGCGTTGCCTTGGAAGGCATCGCTGGGCTCACCGGTGATGCGCTCGCCGATCAGCTGATGTATGTAGCTGATGGCGCCGGTACCAAAGCCGCCCGGCCCCTTGCCCTTGACCAGCAGCGTCTTCAGCTCGGACATGGTGACGATACCGAGACGGGCGGCATGCCACTCGGGCGTACCCTGTTCCAGTGTCAGGATTTGCATGACGAATCTCCTTCGAGACACGACGGCATAACCGGCGAGGGATTACCCTCGCCGGTTATGCAGGTGTCATGGATTGAGTAATGGTGGTAGGGGTAGGTTCGGTGCTGGTTCAGTGACGTTGACGCTGAGGCACGGCGCGTTTCTGCAAGGAGGCACGCAGCTTGTCGAAGTCACTGCGCGGCACCTGCGCCACCTCGCCGTACTTGCCGACGAACCACTCCTGGGTAGTGTCGGGACAGGCGGTTATCAGCTGCTTGAGCTGAGCCGCCTGGAATGCGGTGACCACCTTCACCGGTGGCGCAGCACCCTGGCCGTTATCGTCCTGCCCGCGGGTGGTGATGTTGAGCAGTGCGCACAGTACGTAGCGCTTGCCGTAGCTGGTGGAGGAGCCAAACGCCTGCACGGCGTTCTTGTTGCCACTCACGTCCGCCGGCAGCAGCATGCTGGTCTCTTCCCGATGCCCCTCCTGGTGCATCAGTACGCCGGTGACCTGAATACCCCGCTCCTGGGTCTGAATGCGGAAGCTCACCGCGAAGCCGTGGCGCTGCATGATGGGCCGCACGGTATCGACGATGTCCTCCAGCTTGGCATAGCCGCCGTTGTTGCCCTGGCCGCGCTCTACGATGCTGGGCAGTTCCGTCTGCATGGCCGCCATGGCGGCGCTATAGGCCATCAGTGCCTGGCGGTCGAGCACGCGCTCTTGCATTTGCAGCAGGCGCTCCATCTTGTCGATATCGACGTCGGGGTTGAGGGCCGCCCGCTCAATCACCTGAATGATCGCGGTGCTCTCCTGCAGCGGCGACGCCGTGACCGGTACCGCCTCGGCGACCGCAACCTGGCGGGTGGCCGGAGCCCGGCCTTTGGCCTTGCTGCGTGGGGTTTGGCTGGGTGTGGTCATGTGACCTCCTTTTACTGATAGTGCTTGAAGACATCCTGGAGCTGATCGGCAGGCACCGGCTCCAGCGACACGACCACGCGAAACACACGGCCCTGGGCCATCACGTGGGTCTGGGTTTGCTTCTCGCCAGCACCGAGCAGTTGGCGAGCCAGCTGCGTCAGCGCCCGACAGGCCTCCAGTGAGAGGGGCAGTGGCATGGGACCTCCAGAATCGAAAACGCCCGACCTGGTGGGGGCGGGCGCTATGCCGTGAAAGGGATAAACGAACTTGGTCGACGGGACCGCAAGGGGTAGGTCATGTCAGGTGAGGCTCAGGCCACCAAGGCCATGGCGGATTCCAGCGCCTTGTCCTTGAGACTCGCCCCCTGGCCGAACCAGGCGGAGTCCATGCGGTAGTCATTGCTGCGAGCCCGCTTCTCGTGGTCAACGTACTCGGTGATGGCGTTGAGCAGGCCCCAGGCGGAGCCTTGGGCGGTACACAGCTGCGAGCCTCGCCCTTCCCCGTGGTAGAGCTTCTGCACCCGATTGAGGGCGCGGTAATTGGGCAGCTTGGAAGGATCGTCCAGCGGTTCCTCGGCATTGCAGATCACCGCCTGGAAGTATGTTTTCACTTCCTCCTGGCTGACCTTGCGCTCGGCCAGGGCCTTCATGCGGTACATGAAGTCGTCCCACTGCGAGACCGAGATACCCAACTGCTGCTTGACCCGCTGCGGGTTGAACTCGGTGCTGTGGGGCACCTTCACCCCCTGCGCCATGCCGTCCACGGCGATAGTCAAGGTGTTGTTGCACACCACCCGCACCGAGGTGGGCGTGGCTACCGTGGCCAGCGACCCGTCACAGGAGGTGGCCAGCAGCAGATAGGCATTGACCTGATCCTGTCCCTTCAGCGCCGTGCCCAGGCTGCTGCGGGCCAGGGCCCAGAACTTGCGCCCACCCTTGAGCACGCCTGCTGTCTCCAGCTCATAGCCAGCGTACTCGGTCAGGTCGCGGTAGAACTCCAGCACCTCCTCAGGCTGGACCACCTTGTAGCGCTGGGAAACCACTGACAGCGGTGCCCGTGTATCCGAGCGATAGAGCACCTTCTGCTCCGGGAAGGAGTGGATGCTGCCGAGATGCCCGGTGCCATCGGCGATGAAGCGCACCGGGGATTCCTCGATGTGCCAGTCCATGCCGGCCTGCTGCCGCCAGACCTCCAGCGGTTGATGACGGGACAGCTGCTGCCCCAGCCCGTGCCAGGGGGTATCGCCGACGTAAGCCATTTGCTCGATCAGATGTGCCATGGGAATGCTCCTGAATGACATAAAGCCGGCAGAACGCCGACGGGTGAGGGAAAGGGAATGAACGGGTCAGTCGAGAATGCGGAAAGCGTGACCGCAGCCCAGGCACAGCCAGGGCGTGCCCTCACCGGGCGGAAACAGGCTCTGGATCATCCGATTGACAGCGGTGGCGCCCGCGATTCCGCCCGTCGTGGCGGCCACTACCGCAGTTGCGACTCGACTGAGAGGGAACTGGGCCGAGGCCACCAGCAGGCGACCGGGTGAATAGAGCGACACATAGGCGCCCTTGAGGGAGCCGGCCAGTGCACCGGCGGTAGTGCCGATCTTGCGAGCCGTCTCAAGGTTGATGACGCGCTGCGAGGCACAGCGCGAGCAGGGTGGGGGCATGTGAGGTCTCCTGTGCCGATGAAAAAAGCCCGGGGAGGGCTCAGGTCACAGGAGTGATATAGATTTTAAAAATATTGCATTAAGGTACATCGTGAAGTCTTCTTCTCACGCCCTAATGCTGATCAAAATCGTCAAGCTCAATGTGGTTGAGCTTGACGCGAGAGAATCTCTCGGGCGGTAGCAAGAATGTCGTCTTTCCATTCAAGGGGCGCTAGCACTTCAACATTGGTACCCAGCCCTTTCAACCACCACAGCGTTTGTTGGTCATTCGGCACTACGGCCTCAAGACGCTGCCACTCGCTAGCTTTCAGTGGTGTTAGGGTCTGTTGATCGGACAGTGGAGTTTCCATCAGTAACCAGGCTAATTGTGGTGCCACGTTCGCGACCAATGTCGTATTTTCACTTCCTTCAAGATAACCGAAGGCGCCGTTAAGGATGTAGTCATCCAGATCAAACTCAGATGCTCCCCGCCATGGAGTGCTGCTGAGTACCGCATTGAGAATGCGGTGCAGCGCGAATTGGCGGATATCCTCATAGTCGTTAACGGTGGCCAGGAGGTAGGTCACGCTGTGACGACTCACTAATCCTTGGGGATGAAGGGTGTACTGCTTTTCTTGCTCAACACTCCGTGATAGGTAGGTTACGTCCAAGGCTCGGTTTTCCAGCAAGGCCTGGGAAACAGCCTGCCAAATCTCTTCCTTGAATGGGGCCGGTATCAAGGCCTTGCCATTTGGAATTGCCCGAACCCGCTTGGCCCACTGACTGAGCCCATTACCTTCCAGTTTATCAAGTAACTGCCGCGCATCTCGAAACTGCGGGGCCAATTGGCCGATCACGACCGGCGGGAGCAGACCCTTTAGGTATTCCTCGGTTAGTACAAGAGTCAGTGCACTGGGCACGTCAAGCGCTGGCAGGTTGCAGTGAAAGTCACGGTCAAAGTACCAGCGATAGGGCTTGCTACTGTCGTCACAGGCTAGCGGAAAGTGCAGGGCCAGTTTGTCGCGTAGGTCGCGCTGCAGTGAGCGGGTGTCGATCTGGAAACCCCGCTCGTTAAGCTTTTCCAACAGCACTGGTGTACTGATGCGACCGGGGCTGCGTGGGATCAGCTGTAGCATGGTCAGGTAGCGAAACAGGGTCTCACGAATCTCTGACATGTACGCTCCTTGCGAGGAAAGATCAGGACGGGGATAGCGTAACCTTAAGTAAACCGATTCACCAGCGGCTTATTAGCCAAGCTGCTACTGGGTTGGAAAGATGAGGGGTGCCTAGGAAACGCTTTATCAAATCAAAGACACGTTCCTGCCATTGATTGACGAGCGACTCCACGTCCATGGAAGAGGGCCAAAAAAGGATATCCAAGATCTCTTCACTTTCGAGCATTGGATAGTCGTCCAGCCAAGCGTATACGCTCGGCAAGGCTTTGCCGATACAGGCGGGAAACAGCACGGCATGTGCCGGCAGAGGTACCGTTTGCATCATTAGGGCTACATTAACTTCATGCTCACAGGCGAGCCGCCAGCGATGGAGGTCAGAGCCAGGTATCACCTTGAAGTGACCTGCTGCGCAGCGCCAGACAATGTGAGCATGGACAAAGCACCGAGTCCTTTCATCTAGGCCAGAGCTCCAGGTAGGGTTGATGAGAATTCGGGAGCCATCCACTGACGCTGTTGGCACATTTGAGGGTGCCTTTTCAAGCCACAACCCTTCAGCCAGCCGTGCTGTGCTCGGAAAATGCTTGGACCAGATCTGACGGTCATTAACCCAAAGCGCTAGTTCATCAGCTTCGTCACGTACATTTGGCTTCTCACCCCCCTTATACGGGTTAGTTAAGCATAACCTCCTCATTCTGGCGTCCCTCCCTGCTGAAGATGCTTAGCAGGATTTCATGGGCTAGCGACAAGCTGTGTCGCACGGTAGGCACCCTACCTTCCGCCACAGCTTGTCGTATTGAAGAGGTATGCTCGAGCCACTGATCAAGTATGAGTGAGTTTCGGAAACGATAGGTTGCATCGCCCGATGCGTTGATTAGGAGCATTCAATTTTTCTCTAAAGTATTGGTAATAGTGGCCGATAGTCGAGATTGGATAGGACGCCAAGCTCAGGGAACTGTGCTGGTTGAGTCAGGAGTACGAACAGCCTTTCCGTTAAATATGAGTTGAAGGCATCTTGGCTGCTTGGAGCCAAGTGAGTATAGAGCGGGGAGAGACGATGAGCACAGGTAACCAAGGGCAGTCAGGATTCTCAGGCTGGCTACTGGGTGGTGCCCTTTTGCAAGGTCTTAGGGCTGTCAACGAATACGACCCTATCTCCGATCTTGTTCAGGCTCCGAAGAAACCTACAAGGTCCTTGTGCACTTTTGGGGGCCCTGCTCCGCGGCAATGTTGTACAGCGCCGTGGTGCGGTTATTACCAGAGCCTGCGAGCGATGCCTCACACAAGGAGACCATGCTACCACTGAGATGGTGAGATTGGCTGTTTGTATAGCACTTTGCTGAAAAATCAGAATCGTTCCGCATGCAGGCTGAAGTTTCTATAACCAACATAAGGATATTTATATGCCACTTCCCTTCATTCTCGCTGGAGCAGCCTTGGCCAGCGCGGCCTATGGCGCAAAGAAAGGCTATGACGGATATCAAAGTCACTCTGAAGCTGACGACATCATTACGAGTGCCAAGCAGCGTTATGATGAAAAAAGAGAAGCGTTTGACGAGCAGGAAAGTGCGACCACAGGAACTCTAGAAAAATTAGGAAAAAAAGAACTTGAGATTGGTAAGCGCCTTGGTGAATTCAAGGTCTTGGCAGATAGGCTTCAGCAGCAGTTAAATGCGGGACGCAATGGTAAAATAGAAATTAATATTCCCAGGCATAAGCTCCAAGAAATAGAGGAGTACAGCTACACCGCCGTTGGCGTGCTGGGTACAATAGCAGGGGCAGGTACTGCTGGTGCAGCTGCTGGGTTTGCAGTCTACGGGGGCGTCATGGCTCTTGGGGCTGCATCCACAGGTACTGCAATTTCTTCGCTGGCGGGTGCTGCTGCTACTAAAGCGACCATGGCTGCAATTGGTGGTGGCTCTCTGGCAACGGGTGGCTTGGGTATCGCCGGTGGGACGGCAATTCTCAGTGCCGCAGTAGCGGGTCCTGTACTTGCTATTGCAGGCTGGGCTTATAATAGCCATGGTGAAGAGGCACTTAGAAACGCTCGCAAAGTTGATGAAGAAGTCAATGAAGCCATCGAAAAGCTGGAGCTGGCTATTGAGCATTTAGGACAAACCTCCCTTTATGTGAATAAGATTAGAACAACCTTGAATTCTCTTGATGATCGGTTCAATTTGTACTTTGATCAGCTCAGGGAAATCGATAGCCGCCTGCAGGATATAAAAAATCAAAATCTTGATGTGGGGCAGGAGTTGGGTAAGCTTAATGGAGAGATAATTCGAGTTATTGAAAATGGTTATGCGTTGGCTGCTATCTTGGTTGATTTGATTACAACCCCGATTTTCAAGGTTAAGGTGGTTGAAGATAAGGTGGTCCTGGATGACAACGGTGTGCCCGAAATGGAAATTAGTGAAGAGGGCACCATGCTGCTAAACGAAGACGAACTGGATCATCAGCTTGAAAAAGCGACGTCCAAGGCGGAAGACATCGAAGCAGCTTGAGCTAGGGGGAGCGAAAGCTCCCCTTTCATCCCTTATTTTAATGGGACTCCTTATGCACACTGCAGCGCAGGGTTTCAACTGGTCTAAAGAACTTGAAAAAACTGTCGTCCAAAGTTTGGCAACAAGCTTTGGTCTGGATTTTCTTCTTTTTGAGGATAAGGTTGGTGGAAACGTAGACACCATTCACAACGCTCGCCAAGGGATCTGGGCAACGGATACTGAAAAGCAACGCTACGAGAAACTAGAGAAATATGACTCACTCCCTTACCACACGCATCAGAACTTTATAAATACAGGAAGGTTAAACAAGGCACAACATCAAGCCGGAACTCTACACGATCCTTATCGTAACATAACCATGGGAGCTGGGGATGAACGCCATCTCGATCATGTGATCAGTGCCAAGGAAATACATAACGATGCGGGGCGCAGCTTGGCCGAGCTCAATGGCGTGGAGCTGGCCAATCAAGATAGTAATCTTCAAGCTACTGAAGGAACAATCAACAGGTCCAAGAACGCAAAGTCCATCAATGACTATTTGGACAAGTTGCCTGTGGCCATAAGTACCCATGAATCAACTCTGGCCACGCATCGTCAAAAGCTAGAAAGTCTACCGCGCAACACACCTCAGCAGCAGCACGAGGCTCGTGAGCTGGAAGCTAAGATCAGGAAAACCGAGGACAAGATCCAGCAGCTTAAGGCCATTGATCCTGACAGTATGCGTAAGCGCGATGCCGAAGCAAGAAGGCCCTACGAACAGCAGATTAACCGCTCTTACTATTCCAGCAGCAAGTTTCTGAAGCAAACCGCCACGGCATCAGGTGTGGCAGGCTTGAAGCTGGGGGCTCGCCAAATGTTGGGCTTGATCATGGCTGAGGTCTGGTTCGAGTTGCGCGAGCAGATCCCTGCTCTGTTGGAGAAGAGCAAAGTAAACTTCGATTTCTCATCATTCGTTGACAGTGTCAACAATACGCTAAAAGGAATCTGGAAGCGAGTAAAGGCGCGATTCAAGAATTTTCTTACTGCCTTCAAGGATGGCGTTTTTGGTGGCATATTCGCCAGCCTGACAACAACCCTTTTCAATGTGTTTGCTACAACCCAGCGCATGGCGGTCAAGATCATCCGAGAGGTCTGGATGCAACTTGTCAAAGCCATCAAGTTGTTGATTTTTAACCCTGAGAATTTGGGGTTTGTTGACCTTTGCAAGGCTGTCATTACTGTGCTGTCCGTTGGTGCTGCCACTGTGGTTGGAACGGTGGCCTATACACAGCTGTTGCCGATATGCAACTTTCCGTTGGGTTCAGAGCTGGTTGCTTTCAGCAGTGCGCTAATTACTGGGGTCGTAACTTTGGGGTTGACCTACTTCATGCTCCATAGCGAAATTGCTAATAAAATTTGGTGCTTTATTGCTTCTATCATGCCCCATGCAGAGTCGATAGCCAAATTCCAAGCTATCAACGCGGAGCTGGACTGTTACCTGACTGAGCTGAGTAAGCTGGAATTCAATTTCAATGTGGAGGAGCTCGAAGGATTCTCGCAAAATTTGTCAATCTGTAACGGTGAAATTGAGCGCGGCTTACAATTACAGAAAGAAGTGGCCAAAAGGGGAATAGATCTGCCTTTCGAAATAGGAAATTCTCAGAGCACGCGAGAATGGTTGGTGTCATGCATCACCAAGTAAAGGAGTTTCCATGTACCCGATGCGGTCTTTGTTGTCAGCATGTCAATTTGGCGGGTGCGACCAGCGCTCTTGATCGGGGTGACGGTACTTGTATGCATTTTTGCGATGTCGATAAAAGTTGTACTATCTACACAGAGCGACCTGATATTTGCCGTGTCGATCGGCAGTATGACTTGCATTATGCATCTGCATTTAGCTGGGATGAGTTCGTCGATCTTAATCTTCAGGCATGTTCTACCTTGTCAAGTTTATATGAGGATAAACTTCTCGATAAAGGCGATGCCAAGCCTATATTGCCCGAAAGCCAGGGTTGATATCTCTAATAAAACGAAGCCCGGCATAGCCTGCTGGGCTTCGCATCATGTTCCTTACCCATATGCCCGGAATAAGAATAGGGTGGTGATAAGCAAATAATGACATGCTTTGCCACACCAGAAACCTCATGATTAAAGAGAAAAATATCAGTTCCTCACGTGTGCTTATTTGATTTGGTTGATGGCCGGCGTGGCTCGCTCTGCTACCTTGGCCAAGGCCTCTTTCCGCTCGTCGAAGTAGTCGTAGCGGTCGTAAATGCCTTCTATGCCTTTCAGCTTGTGATTCAGGCAGCGCTCAGCAACATGGCCTGGCACGCCGGCAGCGGCCAGCAAGCTGCGGCAGGTGCGGCGCAGGTCGTGCACGGTGAACTCGGCAATATCGCCCATTTTGTTCTCTGGCTGCGGTTTCCTACCTGGCTCCCGGCCGAACAGCTTGGATATTGCGCGATTCAATGTGTCCTTGCCCATATGGGGCCGCTTGCTGCTGCGGCGGCTGGGAAAGACGTAGGGCGAGCCGCAGGCGCGGATCTTGAGCTCTTCCAGCCAGGCGATGGCTTGAGCCGGCAGGGGGATCACGATACCGGTGCCAGTCTTGCTGCGCTCCCCCGATAGGTTCCACCGCTTGCCCTTCAGGTCGAATTCCGACCACTGTGCCTCGGTCAGCTCGGTCTTGCGCACCCCCAGGACGAGCAGCAGCGCACACGCTAGGTAGTTGTCGCGGGTGAAGCTCTCCCGGTTGTCTCTGAAGACCTGAAAGACTTGGTGAAGCTCCTCGACGGTGAGGGCACGGTCGCGGCTCTTCTCTATGCCGCCTGCATCGTTGACGTTGAAGGCTGCTACCGGGTTGTAGGTGAGCAGCCCCAGCTTGATGGCGTGATTGAACAGCTGCTTCAGGTACATCAGGGCGTCGTTGGCAATGGCCGGGCGGCCGCTGCTGGCGACTTTTCTGATGATGGAGCGCACATCCATGGGGGTGACGCTCTCAAGAGTGAGGTGCCCGATGGTAGGCGCGACCTCTTTTTCGAAGACTCGCTTCGGGATGTTTGGGTGCTTCAGGCGCTTCTCCAGATCCTGGTACCAGTCGTCGAACAGCTCCCTGACGGTTTGGATAGCGATCTGCTCTTCCCGCTTGCGTTCTTCGACGGGGTCGACGCCGTTGCGGATGGCCTTCTGGGCCTCTGAAGCCTTCAGGCGGGCATCTGCCAAGGAAAGGTTCTCGCACTTGTCCAGCGTCAGCTCACGACGCTTTCCGGCGAGCGTGTACCGGTGCATCCAGTAGGGGGCGCCCTTCCTGGGGATCTTGAGGTACAGGCCGTTACCGTCGCTGTAGCGCCCTGGTGTGCAGTCCTTGATCAGGGACTGCACCTTCTTGGCAGTTAAGCTACCCATTGGCCCCTCGCATCATGATAAAAAATATTTGAAACGATAGTTTTAATGTGCGGCAGGTGCAGTGTGAATGCCCAAGCTAACTGATTATATTTAAATATCTTTTTAGGGATGGGCGGAAGAATGATGCCCTTCGAAAGGGGGCAAAAAAGGGAAGGGTGGCGTTTGAAGTGGGGAGTACCCATGGGGAAAATCGCCTTTTTGGTGGGGAGTACCTCGATGTACTCCCCATTGTACTCCCCACTTGGCGCTGGCTTAAGCTAGATTTTCGTAGACGACCATAGACAAGTGATTTTTGATATTTTATCTAAAACAATAGGTTATGGGCTTTCGTGGATGAGCCTGGACATCACTCGATGTTCTGGATCTGTTCTCGCATCTGTTCGATCAGCACCTTGAGCTCGACCGCACAGCGGGTCGTGCTGGCCACCGCCGACTTGGACGAAAGCGTGTTGGCCTCGCGGTTCAGCTCCTGCATCAGGAAGTCGAGCCGGCGCCCCTTGGGGCCCTTCTGACCGAGCTGACGTTCCACTTCGCTGACATGGGCCTCGAGCCGGTCGAGCTCCTCGTCGACGTCGGCCTTCTGGGCGAGCAGTACCAGCTCGCCTTCAAGGCGTTGAGGGTCGAGCTCCGCCTTGACCGTCTCCAGGCGCTCCAACAGCAGAGTGCGCTGACGCTCTAGAATGGTCGGCATCAGCCGCCGCACCTCGGCGACCTGCTCGCGCACGCCGCTCAGGCGCTCGCAAATCATCACGGCGAGCTTGTCGCCTTCACGGGCGCGGGCGTCGATCAGCTCGTCGAGGGCGGCCTGAAACAGTGCCGTGGCCTCCGCTTTCACCAGATCGAGATCGATGCCCTGTGATTCGAGCACGCCGGGATGCTCCAGTAGCGAGAGCGCATCCGGCATGGCAACTTGAGGCAGCGCCTCGCGGATCTCACCCAGCGCCGCGGCCAGGGCGACCAGTCGGGAGCGATTGACGGCCAGAGTTTCGCTGGCGTCGGTGGGCTCGAAGCGCAGGTGACACTCCACCTTGCCCCGCGTCAGACGCGTACGCAGTGCCTCGCGAAAGGCGGGTTCAAGGTCGCGCAGAGCCTCGGGCAGGCGGAAGAAAGGCTCCAGATAGCGCTGATTCACCGAGCGCAGTTCCAGCTGCAGGCTGCCCCAGTCGTCTTCCCGACTCTGGCGCGCAAAAGCGGTCATGCTGTGAACCTTGCTCTGGTCAACCATTGAGGATTCCTCGTTCGGTCGGTGGCGTTTCAGGCGGCACGGACGCCATGTGAGACGAGGAGTTTAACCGATTCCCCGCCTCGACCGTGTAGAATGGCCAGCCATTCGACGCCGATAGCCGGCAGCGGCCAGCCTGGCACGGCGTCACATAGTTCGTATCGATTCGAGAGGTAGTATGGCTTCCGACCTGAAACGCCCGAGCGGACGGCGCCCCGACCAGCCCCGCGAGATTCGTCTGACACGCGAATATACCCGCCACGCCGAGGGCTCGGTACTGGTGGAGTTTGGCGACACCAAGGTGTTGTGCAATGCCAGCGTCGAAGCCGGCGTGCCGCGCTGGCTGCGCGGCAAGGGGCAGGGCTGGGTCACTGCCGAATACGGCATGCTGCCACGCGCCACGCATACCCGCAGCGGCCGTGAAGCATCGCATGGCAAGCAGGGCGGTCGCACCTTGGAGATCCAACGTCTGATCGGCCGCTCGCTGCGTGCCGCGGTAAACCTGAAGAAGCTGGGCGAATTCACCATCACCGTGGACTGTGACGTCATTCAGGCCGACGGCGGTACTCGTACCGCCTCGATCACCGGTGGATGTGTGGCACTGATAGATGCCATTCGCTACCTGCAGCGCAAGAAGCTGATCAAGGGCGACCCCTTCCAGCAGCTGGTCAGTTCGGTGTCGGTAGGGATTTACAAGGGCGCTCCGGTGGTGGATCTCGACTATCCGGAAGACAGCGCCGCGGGAACCGACATGAACGTGGTGATGGCCGAATCGGGTGGGTTGATCGAAGTGCAGGGCACTGCCGAGACGGGCGTTTTCTCGCGGGAAGAGCTCAACGCCATGCTGGAGCTGGCCGAAAATGCCGGTGTCCAGCTCTTCGAGCACCAGCGCGAGGCCTTGGGCATTCGTCGCTGAGACTACCTGCACGGCGGCGGATGAGATGAGCGCCGGGAAAGCTCATCTCTCTAGCGAGCGACGATATAGCTTCAAACGCATAGCGCCGGCCCTGAGGCCGGCGCTATGCGTTCCGGGCAGAGCCCGGTCGCGACGATAAGGGAAAGCGTCAGAGCGTCAGGTCGTACTCGACGAACAGCGGAGCGAACTCGCTGAAGGTGGCGTCGTAGTCGATCCAGGCGTCGACCACGTGGCGGCGCAGGTTGGGCCCGACGATCTGATAATCGATACGCCAACCTTCCTGACGTGAACGCGGCTCGTCCTGGTCGAGCTTGGGCCACCAGGTATATTCACCGGCGTCGCGGTTGATCTCGCGGAAGGTGTCGATGAAGCCGGTGGGGCCGAACACCTGGTCCATCCAGGCGCGCTCTTCGGGCTTGAAGCCAGGCGTGGTCTGGTTGTCGGCCCAGTTTTCCAGGTCGATGGTCTTGTGAGCGATGTGCCAGGTACCGCAGATGATGTACTCGCGACGCTTGCGGGCCATCTTGTTCAGGTATTCCTGATACTGGGCCATGAACGCCTGCTTGGCGGCATAATCGCTACCGTCGGGCATCAGGAAGCTGGCAATGCTGAAGCGGTCATAGTCGGCCTGCAGGAAGCGCGCCTCGTGATCGCACTGGGGAAAACCGAGGCCGTACATGATCGCCTTGGGAATCTTGCGGCAGTAGATGCCCACGCCTGAGAAGCCGTCTTCTTCGGCGTCCAGGAAGTAGCCTTCGTAGCCTTCCGGGTAGAGGATGCTGTCATCCAGCTCGAAGCTCTTGGCCTTGAGGTTTTGTACGCAAATGACGTCGGCATCCTGTTCCGCCAGCCAGTCGAGAAAACCTCGTCCGACGGCTTCACGAATGCCGTTGACATTGATGGTGGCAATTTTCATACATGGTCCCTTTGACGTCGCGCGTGTATGATACCCGACGTTTCGACGTTTGGGTAAATGGCCCGCATGGATTATTCGTGTTAATACGCCAGGATTCCATGCCATAGGGCTTATGGATAGCAGGGGGAGCGCCGTGACGGCCAGCATGAAAGCCTATCAGCGAGAATTCATCGAGTTCGCCATCGAACAGGGCGTGCTGAAGTTCGGCGAGTTCACCCTCAAGTCTGGACGCGTCAGCCCCTACTTTTTCAATGCCGGTCTGTTTCGCACCGGCAGCGCGTTGGCGCGCCTCGGCCGTTTCTACGCCAATGCCATCGAGTCAAGCGGCCTAGCGTTCGACGTGCTGTTCGGACCGGCCTACAAGGGCATTCCCCTCGCCGCGACCGCTGCGGTGGCGCTGGCCGATCATCACGGGCGCGATCTGCCCTTCGCCTTCAACCGCAAGGAGGCGAAAGCGCACGGCGAAGGCGGTAACATCGTCGGCGCAGAGCTCGCCGGGCGAATCCTGATCATCGATGACGTGATCACCGCAGGTACCGCCATCCGTGAAGTGATGTCGCTGATCGAGGCTGCCGGTGCCGACGCCGCAGGCGTGGTCATCGCTCTCGACCGCCAGGAGCGCGGCGAGGGTGCGCAGAGCGCCATCCAGGAGGTCGAGGCACGCTACGACATGCCGGTGATCAGCATCGTCACGCTGAACATGGTGCTGGCCTATCTTGAGCAGCAGTCGAGCGAAGAACTGCAGGGTCATGCGGCCGCCATACGCGACTATCGTGCGCGCTACGGTGTCGCTGCCCAGTGATTTGTGAAGCGCGATTCAAGCGCATTTTTTGAGGAGTCGTCGATGAAAACGCTTGGACACTTCGCCAAGGCCGCGCTGGCCACCGGCATTCTGTTCGCTGCCGCCGGAGCCCATGCTGCCGGTAGCCTGGACCTCAACCTCGGCCCCGATGCCGTGCAGTTCGAGGCGGCGGGAGAGATCGCTCACGGCGTGGCGCTGGGGGGCGGCGTTCTGCACAGCGACTACCGCGAGGACGCCACCATCTATCATGCCCAGCTGCTCGGCGCGCAGCGCACCCGTGAGCGCGACGTGGGCATCGGCGCCCGCTGGACTCAGTTCGACACCGACTACGGCAATGGCGGCGGCCTGGGCCTGGGTGGCTACGGCTACGTCTATCTGCCCCAGGCGCCGGCAGTTTCGCTGGGCGGCTACGGGTTCTACACCCCCTCGGTAGTCACCAGCGGCGACCTCGACGATGGCTACGAATTCGGCGTGCGTGCGCGCTACGCCTTCACACCCAACGTCGACGGCTACGTCGGTCTGCGCCAGGCGGCGGCCGATTTCGACAACCGCCACGGCAACCGCACCCTGGATCGTGGCGCCCAGGTCGGGGTTCGTCTGAGCTTCTGATCGCCCCCGCTGTAACGGCGGGCCCCTGCGGGGGCCCGCCTGCGTTGAGGCAGCTGCCATGCTCGATGTCGTGCTCTTCGAACCCGAGATTCCGCCCAACACGGGCAATTTGATCCGGCTCTGTGCCAATAGCGGCTTTCGCTTGCACTTGATCGAACCGCTGGGCTTCGTGCTCGACGACAAGCGGCTGCGCCGCGCCGGGCTCGACTACCATGAGTGGGCGGCAGTGCGGGTACACCGCGACTGGCCGGCCTTTGTCGAGGCCGTGAAGCCCCTGCGTGTCTTCGCCGTTTCGACCCGCGGCCGCACCGGCTACCACGAACCGAGCTATCGGCCCGGTGATACGCTGCTATTCGGCCCCGAGACCCGCGGCCTGCCCCAGGCCATGCTCGACTCCCTGCCACCCGACCAGCGTTTGCGCATTCCCATGCTGCCTGACAGCCGCAGCCTGAATCTCTCCAACGCCTGCGCCATCCTGGTATTCGAGGCCTGGCGCCAGCTGGGCTTTGCCGGCGCGGTGGATCACGAACTGCGCAGCGAGGCACGACCATGAGCATTCAGCAGCGTCTCGCCAAGCTCAACCCCCGCCAGCAGGAGGCGGTGCGCTACATCGATGGCCCCTGCCTGGTGCTGGCGGGCGCCGGGTCGGGCAAGACCAGTGTGATCACAACCAAGATCGCCTATCTGGTGCAGGAGTGCGGCATGAGCGCCCGGCGCATCGCTGCAGTGACCTTCACCAACAAGGCCGCCCGCGAGATGAAGGAGCGGGTGGGGCAGATGCTCAAGGGCAAGGAGGGGCACGGACTCACCGTTTCCACTTTCCATACCCTGGGCCTCAATATCATCCGCGGCGAACTCAAGGCGCTGGGCTACAAGCCGGGCTTCTCGCTGTTCGACCCCGAGGATGCCAAGGCGCTGCTGCGCGACCTGATGAACAAGGATGCCCAGGTCGACGCCGAACAGATCAATGCCGTGCAGCATCAGATCTCGGAATGGAAGAACGACCTGGTGCTGCCTGGCCAGGCGCTGTCATACGCCGCGGATGAGGATGCGCAGTACGCCGCCCGTGTCTACGAGGCCTACGTGCGCCACCTCAAGGCCTACAACGCAGTGGACTTCGACGACCTGATCCTGCTGCCGGTCGTGCTGCTCAAGGACAACCCCGAGGTGCTGGCGCGCTGGCGGCGCAAGATTCACTACATGCTGGTGGACGAGTATCAGGACACCAACGTTTCCCAGTACCTGCTGGTCAAGCTGCTGATGGAGGAGCGCAAGACCTTTACCGTGGTGGGCGACGACGATCAGTCGATCTATGCCTGGCGCGGAGCGCGACCGGAGAACCTGGTGACCCTGGGCGAGGACTTCCCACGCCTCAACGTGATCAAGCTGGAGCAGAACTACCGCTCCACCGGGACCATCCTGCGGGCAGCCAATACCCTGATCGCCAACAATCCACACGTCTACGAGAAGACGCTGTGGTCGGAGATGGGCCAGGGTGCGCCGATCCGTGTGGTAGTGAACCGCCATGAGGAGGCCGAGGCCGAGCGGGTTGCCAGCGAGATCCTCACCCGGCGTATCAAGGAGCGTGCCGAGTGGCGCGACTTCGCGGTGCTCTATCGCGGCAACTTCCAGGCCCGGCTGCTCGAACTGAAGCTTCAGCACTACCAGATTCCCTACAAGCTCTCCGGTGGCACCTCCTTCTTCTCACGCAACGAGATCAAGGATGCCATGGCCTACCTGCGGCTGCTGATCAACCCGGCCGACGATAACGCCTTCCTGCGTATCGTCAACGTGCCGCGCCGCGAGATCGGCCCCGGCACCCTGGAGAAGCTGGCCAACTACGCCACCGAGCGCGGCGCCTCGCTGTTCGCCGCCTGTCACGAGCTGGGCCTGGAGCAGCAGCTGCCGGCCCGGGCCGTGGAGCGTCTGGGGCGCTTCACCCATTTCATCGACGGGGTACGCCGCCGGATGGACGGCGGGGACGCGATAGCCGCCATTCGCGGCATGCTGCACGAGATGGACTACGAGGCGTGGCTCTACCAGAACGCCAGCGCGCCGACCATCGCCGAAAAGCGCATGGGCAATGTCTGGATTCTTATCGACCAGCTCGAAAAGTCGATGCGCACCGATCCTGAGGACATCAGCCCGGAAGAGAGCACCGTCAGCGAGGAAACCGAAACGGACACGGTGGAAGCCGCCATCTCCCGGCTGGTGCTGCGCGACATCCTCGAGCAGCAGGCCGAGGCGGACGACACCGACAAGGTGCAGCTGCTGACCATGCACGCCTCAAAGGGACTGGAATTCCCTCATGTCTACCTGATGGGCCTCGAGGAAGAGCTGTTGCCCCACCGCAATGCCATCGAGGCCGGCACGGTGGAGGAGGAGCGTCGCCTGGCCTATGTCGGCATTACCCGGGCGCGCCAGACCCTGACCCTGACCTTGGCGCGCCAGCGCAAGGCCTTCGGTGAGCTGATGGACTGCGCACCGAGCCGCTTTCTCGACGAGCTGCCGGCAGAGGACCTGGAGTGGGAAGGGCGGCCGGACCGCGAGGATCCGGAAAAGAAGCAGGCCAGGGGGCAGGATGCCATTGCCGGGCTGCGCTCGCTGCTGGGCTGACGGCTCCTACTCTCCCGCCCGCCAATGCAAACGGGGCGCCACTGGCGCCCCGCTTACGTGCTGCTGGTGCTGCAATCAGCGAGTCGGCTCTACCAGGAAGTCGGTCGCCGCACGGACCTCGTCGTCGGAGAGGTTGGCATGACCCCCCTTGGGCGGCATGGCACCGATGCCGTTGATGGCATGCTCATAGATGGTATCCATGTCCTGCTCCAGGCGCTCGGCCCAGTGGCCGTCATTGCCACGAATCGGCGCGCCGGCAGCTCCGGTCATGTGGCAGGCCATGCAAGCCTGGTTGTAGATGGCCTCGCCGTCGATACCGGCCCATGCCGGCTCATCATCGCCTGCGGCGGCCTCTTCGGTAGTGGCCTCCGCGACAGCTTCGTCTTCCACGGCTTCGTCAGCTGCAACGGCTGCGGCTTCGGCGTCTTCCTCCACCGGGCCCTCTTCGGTCACGGCTTCTTCTTCCGCTGTCGCTTCTTCTTCTGCGGGTGCTTCATCGGTCGCGGGCGCTTCCTCGGCGGCATCGTCGCCACCCACTTCCGGCACGTCCATCACTGGCTCGAGCAGGTAAGCGGTGGAAGCAGCGACCTCCTCGTCGGAGAGATTGGGGTTGCCGCCGCGGGCCGGCATGGCGCCGATGCCGACGATGGCATGCTCCAGCAGGGTGTCCCAGCCCTGATCGATACGCTCGGCCCATTCGCCCTCTTCGCCGCGGCGCGGGGCGCCGGCAGCGCCGGTGTCGTGACAGGCCATGCACACACGCTGGTAGATGGCGCCGCCATCGATGCCGTTGGCTTCAGCCTCGCCATTGCCGTTGGCTGCCGCGGCCGCAGTACCGCAGTCGTCCCCCACCAGGCAGAGCTGGCCTGCCGGACGCAGACGTTCGGCAATGGCATCGCGGTCCACTTCAGCCTGAACGGACGCAGCGCCCGCGGTCAGGCCCATGGTGGCCAGACACCCCAAGATCAGTTTGCTGGATTTCACTCTCACCACCTCTCGACGGTCCTGTAATCGTTATCTGCCCATGGCGATGTCGGTACGCGACGGCCGGGCGCCGTTGAACACAATGCGCACTAGTATACCGACATCGCAAACCGCTGGAAAACGCCGTTGCCCACGCCTTTGGCATGAGGGGCTCCCGGTACGGCTGGCAAGCCCCGCAGGCCAAGGGTATCGTAGTGGGCATCTTTCAAGCGATTGCCACTGACGACACGAGGCCAGCGTGTACGATTTCATCATCCTGGGTGGCGGCATCCTCGGCCTCTCCACCGCCATGCAACTCATCGAGCGCTATCCCGACAAGAAGATGTTGCTGCTGGAGAAGGAGAGTGGCCCCGCGCAGCACCAGACCGGGCATAACAGCGGTGTCATTCATGCCGGGGTCTACTACACCCCTGGCAGCCTCAAGGCTCGCTTCTGCCTCGAGGGCAATCGCGCCACGCGGGAATTCTGCGACCGGCATGCCATCGCCTACGATGTCTGCGGCAAGCTGCTGGTGGCCACCAATGAGCAGGAGGTTCAGCGCATGGAAGCGCTGTGGGAGCGGACCGCTGCCAACGGCCTCGAGCGAGAGTGGCTATCGGCAGGGGAGCTCAAGGAGCGCGAACCGAATATCACCGGCCTGGGGGCCATTTTCGTGCCTTCGAGCGGCATCGTCAGCTACGCTCGTGTGGCCGAGGCGATGGCCGCCGAGTTCCAGCGCAACGGCGGGCAGATTCGCTACGACCATCGGGTCACTGGGCTCGAGGAGCGCACCGGGGAAGTCGTCATCGGCACCTCACGAGGAGAGTTCACCACACGGTACCTGGTGACCTGCTCCGGCCTGATGGCCGACCGTATCGTTCGCCTGCTGGGGCGCGACCCCGGCTTCACCATCTGCCCGTTTCGGGGCGAATACTATCGTCTGGCCGATCGCCATAGCGATATCGTCAAGCACCTCATATATCCCATCCCCGATCCCAGCATGCCGTTCCTCGGTGTGCACCTGACCCGTATGATCGACGGCTCGGTGACTGTGGGTCCCAACGCCGTGCTGGCCTTCAAGCGCGAAGGCTACCGCAAGACGGACGCCTCCCTTCTCGACATGGCGCGAATGTTCAGCAACCCCGGGATTCTCAAGGTGCTGGGACGCAACCTGCGCCCGGGCATGCACGAGATGAAGAACTCGCTTTGGCGTCGTGGCTACCTGGAAGAGGTACGCAAGTACTGCCCCAGCCTGACCCTGGACGACCTGGAGCCCTGGCCCGCCGGCGTGCGTGCTCAGGCGGTTTCCCGCGACGGCCGGCTGATCGACGATT